>JACDAK010000141.1 GCA_013695495.1 Blastocatellia bacterium
CCATCATCCCATGCCGCCCGCCGCGCACGATACCGATCCCTACTCGCCCAAACTGCGGCCGTAGTATATTCGCCCGATGCCCCGGCGAGTTCATCAATCCCGTGTGCGCGATCTCCAGCGTAGGCGCCAGCGCCAAGTTCTCACCGGCCGTCCGGAACCTCACGTCCATATCCCGCATCCGGTCAAACGGATCTTTCCCATCCGGCGTGTTATGCGAAAAATACCGGCGCTCAAACATGTCCACCGAATGCCGCAGAGCGACCTCCCGCATCTCCGGGTCCGCTTCCAACGCATTCAAACCCCGCGATGTGCGTTCTTGATTCACCAGCTCGAGCATCTGAGCTTCAAGCTCCGGCATTTCCTCCATCGACGTGACGGTGAACGGAAGCTCCACGACCTCCGTCGTCCCCGGCTCAACCGTCGTCAGCCTATTCAGAGAACGCCGAACGGCCGGATCGAATATCGGAACGAGCGCGTCCTCAAGATCTTCGGTATAAACTGCGAAACGCTCCGCCAAAACGCTCTCGCTCGCCCCCCGGCTAATGCCGTCCGAAAAAGGCATCGCAAACAGCAAGGCCGAAATGATCGCCGCCATCACCACCCCGCTGATCGCCCCCGGGATAATTCCTAACGCCTTGATCGTCGGACGCTCGTGAACATCTTTTGGCAGCGGTTCGGTCGCTTTTGCCTCTATCGCACGCAGTACGACCGTCGCCGTGATCAAGATCAAAATGAACGCAAGCGGATTCCTCCAAACCTCATCAAGCGTCGTCACCGACGCGAGCGCCGCCGACACGGGCCGATACAGTATAAGCGCCGCAAACCAGCTCCCCAACCACCTGACGAGATCAAAGAAGCTCATTATCAGACCGCGCCGCCAACCTCCATACGCCGACAGCAACACCACCAACACCAACAAAATATCTACCCAGTTGAAACTCATTGCTTATAAAGATGCCCGAACCTCGGTCGCCGGTTGGTAGAAATACGTACCTTCGTGCAACACCTTTCGCCTAACCTTTTACACATCGTCCCATAGCGCTCGCCTGCCATACACCTAATCAGTTCGCGCGGTTCGGCTTGATCATTCTGATATTTATTTTACCCGGCATAACCCGCTAAGCTTGCAAAGCTTAGATCGACCACGACACCCATTTTGCCCCGAGCGATCGATTCCCTCGGTATATCACTTGCGTCTCTCTCATCACAATCGACAATTGAACGATTCGCGGGCACACGGGTTCGCGAGAACGTACGGAGGGAAACTTATGGCAACCAGATCCGAAAAAGCGCCCGGCAATCGAGCCGCAGGAGCTAAGAACAAATCAGCAGTGATCCCGGTCATTCAGGAACAAGCTACCGTCTCAAAACGCGTGGTCGAAACCGGAAAGGTTAGGATTGCTAAACACATTCGGCAATATGAAGAAGTCGTCGACGTGCCTCATTTTCAGGAAGAGGTAAAGGTTGACCGGGTGTTCGTCGATCAGATAATCGATGAAGCACCCGAGGTCCGCACCGAAGGCGACGTCACGATCATACCGGTCGTTGAAGAGCGTTATGTTCTTGAAAAGCGACTAGTGCTGGTCGAGGAACTTCACATCAGCAAGGACCGAAAAGAAACTCATCACCCACATACCGTGACCGTGATGAAAGAAGAGGTCGAGGTCGAAAGGCTTCGCCCCGACGATAACGAAGGTGGCCGAGCCAAACGCGCAGCCGGTTCACGTGCTCGTTAGATCAATAGACAAGGAGGCAACTATATATGACACACACAGTAGTAGGGCTGTTCGACGAACGGCAAGAAGCACAAAAGGCAATGAACGAACTGATTCAGAAAGGCTTTGTTAAAGAGAACATCGACCTTTCGAATCGAAAGGCGACCGGGACGACGCCGGGCAGCACATCGCAGGGCAGCGAGGAAGGAATAGGCGATCGGATCTCGAACTTTTTCAGCTCGTTATTCGATGGCGATAGTGATACGGCTCGAAATTATACAAACGCCGCGGACGAAGCAGACGCGATCCTGACGGTTCACGCCGAATCAAAACAGCGTGCAGAAGAAGCACGCGACATCTTTGATCGCCACAATGCGATGGACGTCGACGAACGCTCATCTCGCCAAGGCCAACATCGCGGGGCTACCGGTGCCGCGACGGGTGCAACCGGCCGTGACCGCGATAACGAAGGCAAAACGATTCCGGTTGTTGAAGAACACCTCAATGTCGGCAAAAGAAGCGTCGAGACAGGTGGCGTACGGATCCGTAGCCGCATCGTCGAAAAACCGGTCGAAGAGACCGTCCGGCTTCGCGAAGAACACGTTAGCGTAAACCGACGTCCGGTCGACCGCGAGGTCACTGAGAGCGACGTGAAGAATTTCCGGCCCGGTGAAATGGAGATCACCGAGCACGCCGAAGTTCCCGTAGTCGGAAAACAAGCCCGCGTCGTCGAAGAGATCGAGGTAAGCAAAGACGTCTCCGAACGCAACGAAACGGTCCGAGACACGGCCCGCAAAACCGAAGTAGACGTCGACGAACACCACGACAAAGAAAAGTCACAACACGCCCGCGGCCACTCCAACCGCTAGCGTTCACTCTCACTCAAGGAAAAGCGGGGCTCGTCTCCGCTTTCCTATTCCTCCACCCACTTTATATACCGGTACATGTCTGTGTTCTTAACATGAAGTATGCTGCGATCTTCCTTATAATCATTTTCAATGAATGATCACATCAACATCATCGGCGGAGGCCTTGCCGGGGTCGAAGCCGCTTGGCAGGTAGCGGAGATGGGCGAGAGCGTGCGGCTTTACGAAATGCGGCCCGTTCAGCAAACGCCCGCGCATCGGACCGACAAACTCGCGGAGATCGTCTGCTCAAACTCGCTAAAGACCGACGAACCCGGCTCCGCGCCCTATCTGCTGAAAGAAGAGCTCCGCCGCGGCAACTCGCTCGTCATGAAGGCGGCTGAAAAAACACGCGTTCCAGCCGGAGCCGCCCTCTCCGTCGACCGCATCAAGTTCGCCGAATTCATCACCGAACAAATCGAACTCCACCCGAACATAGAAATAATCCGCGAAGAGGTCACATCAATCTCAGAATGGAGCGCGGATACTCCTGTCCGTATGAGCGTCGCTTCGACGCGAACAAGCGCGGATGATTCTCGATCCTCGATGGGTAAGGACATGTTCGCCGGCGAAACCGGCGAGGCGGACAAGAGTGTCCGCGCTCCCACAATAATCGCCACCGGCCCGCTCACCTCTGACGCTCTCACCGCCGATATAATGCGTTTCACCGGCGACGATCAGCTGTATTTCTACGACGCCATCGCACCCATCGTCGCGGCCGACTCCATCGACATGTCCATCGCCTTTAAGGCCGCCCGCTATGACAAAGGCGGCGATGACTACATCAACTGCCCGATGGACCGCGACCGATACGAGCACTTCATCGCCGAGCTCCTCGACGCAAAATCGGTCCCGCTCAAACGTTTCGAAGAAACGCACTGGTTCGAAAGCTGTCTGCCGATCGAAGAGATCGCGCGCCGCGGCCCAGAAACGCTTCGCTTCGGCCCGATGAAGCCCAAGGGCCTCCGGCACCCCAAGACCGGCGAAGAGCCCTACGCCTGCGTCCAACTCCGCCAGGAAAATCTGATGGCCGATGCCTATGGAATGGTCGGCTTTCAAAACCACCTCCGCTACGGCGAACAATCTCGCATCCTCCGCCTCATCCCCGGCCTTGAAAACGCCGAGTTCCTCCAGTTCGGCCAGATCCACCGCAACACGTTCATCAATTCGCCAAAGATCCTAAACGAAACGCTCGCCACCAAAAACGACCCGAGCCTCTTCTTCGCCGGCCAGATCACCGGCGTCGAAGGCTACATCGAATCCGTCGCCACCGGCTGGCTTGCCGGCATCAACGCCGTCCGCACCCTCCGCGGCCTCCCCCTCATCACCGCGCCCCAAACCTCCGCCATCGGAGCCCTCTGCCGCTACGTCTCAAACGTCGAAACCAAAAACTTCCAACCCGTAAACATCACCTTCGGCCTCCTCGAACCCCTCCCCACCGAGCTCCGAAAAAAACACCGCAACAAACGCGAACGCCACACGATACAAGTCGACCGCGCCCTAAAGGACTGGGACGAGTGGATCAGCAGCTCAGAATTTGTTCTTGCCTTTGGGCAACAAGCCACACTTTCCTAGCATGCCTGATCTAGCGATCATCCTTCCCGCCATTTTCCTCGTCGCCCTCTTCTACTCTTCGGTCGGCCACGGCGGGGCATCCGGGTCGCTATCATGGCACTGATGACGGTGGCACCCGAGGTCACGCGTCCGACAGCACTAACACTAAACCTCTTCGTCGCATCGATCGCTGCATTTCAATATTATCGAGCCGGCCACTTCTTATGGCGTCTCTTTGTGGTAGTCAAATAAAGCTGGACAGAAAACTCTCTGTTTCTCCTTTTTTTAGATTAGGTTTAGTAGTCCGGGTTGTGGGAATATGGGAAAGGCCGCTTTGGGGCTTTTCCATATTTCCACAACCTGGATCTGTTTCACGGAGCCGCAGTTCGAACTCCGGTATTTTTCCGCCGATGGCCGAGTGCCGGCGGACACGGTTGTAGTAGCAATCGATGTAATCGAAGGCTGCGGCCCGTGCTTCGTCGACCGAGGCAAAGATCTTCGCCTCCACCTCGGTCTTGAATCTTGAGAAAAAGCTCTCGGCCTGAGCGTTGTCGTAGCAATTGCCTTTGGCCGACATCGATTGGCGGAGGCCGCATCGCCTGAGCAATGCACGATACTCTGCCGATGCGTATTGGCTGCCGCGGTCCGTGTGGATGATCGCACCTCGCTTTACAAAGCCTCGCCTTAAACCCATTTCGATGGCATTGACGACGATCTCCGCCGTCATTCTCGACGACACGCTCCAGCCCACGATCCGCTTTGTGACCTTGTCCTGAAACATCGCCAGATAACAGAACCGGCCACTCACCAGCGGCAGATACGTGATGTCGCAGACGATCATTTCTCCAGCTCCAAATGCAGTGTTTACGGCCTCTTTCAACAAATTCGGGCTCGGCTGTTTGTTGTGCCGCGAGTCCGTCGTCCGAGGCTTAAAAGGCTTGGGATATTTCGCCACCAGCCCTTCTTCGCGCATCACACGTGTCGTCAGATACCTACCGATCCTAAAGCCTTCGTCCTTCAGCTCATCAGAGATTCGCTTCGCTCCGTAACATCGCTTGTGAATATAGAACTTCTCCTTCACCGCCGTCCGAACCCACGCTTCCTTCTCATTTGAGCCGCTTGCTTTAGCCCGAACTGCCCACGCGTAGTACGCACTCCGGCTTATCTTCATCGCCCGAAACATTATCCGCATCGGATATTTCGCCTTTTCCCTTTCAATGAACCCAAACCTCGCTACCCGGGCCTGCTGAAGATCATTGCGGCCTTTTTTAGGATCTCTACCTCCATCTCAAGCTCCATGATCTTCTTCCGCATCAAAAGCTTTTCCTTGTCCACTTCGCCGTCTTCCCTGATCACCATTTTCTGCTTCCACCGATGCAGCACGTTCTCGTTTACCCCAGTCTCCCGCGATATCGCCGCGATCGTCTGTCCCGCCATATATTTCCGTATTACTTCGTTCTTGAA
>JACDAK010000146.1 GCA_013695495.1 Blastocatellia bacterium
ATCATTTACACTCGCAATGCATCCAAAAGTCGCAATATTTACTTAGGTCGGCCATTATCCTATACTTCATCCATAGAATCATAGGCGGTCCCATCTAACACTTCATATTATGCGCACTCATTTGCTCGTTTTTTCGACATTACCTTTTCTCGTGTTTTCTCTGGCTTGCTCAACCTCTGGCGACACCGCGGGCGGCGGTTCATCGCCTTCTGAGGCCTACCGCGAGTTGTATGCCGCAGTAAAGAGCAAAGATACCGAACGCATTAGATCGCACATGAGCGAGCGAACCGTCAGCTTCGCGGGAGCGCTGTCTGAGAAACAGAAACAGCCGATCGAAAAAGTGTTCGAAAACGGCTTCACCGCCACCACCTATGCCGAAACGCTCCCGGAGATCCGCGACGAACGGATAGACGGCAACAATGGTGCTATTGAAGTTTGGAATGCGAAAGGAAATCTCTGGGAAGACCTTCCGTTCATCTTGGAGAACGGTAGGTGGAAGCTTGCCGTAGGCGACGTGTTCGCCCGAAACTGGGAATCGCCGGGCAGATCAGCGGCCCAAAAAGAAGCCGACGCGATAAACGCTACACGCCCGCAGCCGACTCCGATGATGCCGATGATGAATTCCAACGGTGCGATGCCGCCATTCCCCGTAGGCAACGTGAATGCGCCAACCAACGTGAATACGGCCGCCGTCCCCAAACCATGACCGATTTCTCCGAGACGGGTGCAATCATCGCCCAGTATGTGAAGCACGGCTGGGAACTCAAATTCTGCATCGCACGTGAGCAGGATGCTGAAGCCCTCCGGCATGCGATCCAAGACCAAGGTTTCCCGACAGATATTCGAACCGGGAACATGAACGGCCTCTGGTTCTCACGCCGATCGCTTCCCGATCGCGTCGCATGGGAACTGCGCCGGCTCACCGACCCGCCATTCGCCTTGGTAACTATGGTGCCGGACACATTTACCGTCGAGCAGCACGCTGCTGCTCTTCGTGAGATCGAAGCTCGGATGGCTTCGTAAAACTCCACTTCACGAACCGCTTTCTCTCTCCTCGACAGCTGCGATTCTGAAATACTTGACATTGGCTCCGCAGGGTAGCACACTAAATTTGGCAGACATGATATTTAAAGACCTAGATGCCGGAATCGCTCGTGTGTGGGAAGGTTTACGGCCGACAACAAAGAAAATGCTGGTCGGGGCATTGCAATCGAACAGCTCTGCAGCAGTAAATCCCAGCGGCAAATTTGCGTACGACGCACATTCCGACTGGGAGATCAGCCGGCTCCTCACCGCTCTCGACTCTCATTCAAAACGCAAGAGCGCAGCTCCCGCCGATGAAGCGAGCCGCCTCGCGGAGACGTGCGCCAAGATCCTCGAATCGCAAAGCGCCTCCGCAGAAGTGTTTATACAACTCGCAACGCGCGCGATTCGTCAGCACGATTACCAAAAGCTTGACGAACTCTCAGACCGTTTGCTTCAGAGGTTTTCTGCAGGTGAGATAGCCGAGGTTGTAAGACAGACCGAACTTCCTCAAATAAGAGCGATCGCCTACGAAACGCTCTCGTTCCTCGACATTGGCCATTTAGTGCCGCTGCTCGACGACGCCTTGTATTCGGACATCGCCGCCGGTGCACTCGAGCAAAAAGCTTTCGAATACGATTCGGAAGAAGCTCGCGAGGTTCTCGAACAGTTCGACAACGACCTCGACCGCTAATCCGGCGATCCCAAAGGTGCGCGTAACGTCGCTCCCTTCATCTTCTTCTTACCAAATCCCCATTTGAATGGCGTCGGCAAAAACGAAACGCCGCCTACCCGCACGCCGATGAACATCAGCGGCGCCGCTAATTTATTTTCCCAACCCTGCTTCGCCTTTACGCACCGATAAAGCCGCTTGTCCGAGGTTCTTCTGTCCCCTAGGCTTCCGCCGAAAAAATAGTCTTTGTCGTGTTCCACGCAGCAGATGCGGTAATTGCCATCGGGAAACAGCGTGCAGCCGTCACTTTTAAATTCAGCGGGCATCAACCGCGGTTGAGCGGGCACGGTCTGCGCCGCTGCTGCCGCAACAAGTATCGTGGTGACCAGGATCGCGAGCGCGTGCTTCATACCTTCATCACCCCGCCGCGTTCGCGTCGCGTTCCCCTCGCGATCGGTACATCGGGAAACGTGCGGCCATCTCGGCCACCTCTTCCCGCACTCTCGTTTTCACGTCGTCCGATTTGGGTTCCCGAACGATAGCCGCGATCATTTCGCCGATCTTCTGCATCTCCGGCTCCTTCATCCCCCGGGTCGTGAGCGCCGGCGTGCCCAGCCGAATTCCCGATGCAACAAAAGGCTTTTGCGTATCGAACGGGATCGTGTTCTTATTCACCGTGATATGGACCTCGTCCAACGCCTTTTCCGCCTCTTTTCCCGTGATCCCTTTGCCACCTTCGTACACGTCCACAAGCAGTAAATGATTGTCCGTGCCGCCGGACACAAGCCGCAACCCGGTGCCCGACAAGCTATCAGCAAGTGCCTTTGCATTATCTAATATTTGCTGCTGATAGGTCTTGAAATCGTCCCGTAGAGCTTCTCCAAACGCGACAGCTTTCGCGGCGATAATATGCACCAGTGGCCCGCCCTGAACCCCCGGGAACACGCTGCGGTCAATAACTTTCGCAAATTCCTCACGCGTGAGTATCAGTCCCCCGCGCGGCCCGCGCAGGGTCTTATGCGTCGTTGTCGTGACAAACTCGCAATGCGGCACCGGCGAAGGATGCAGCCCCGTTGCCACCAACCCGGCGATGTGCGCAATGTCCGCCATCACCTTTGCGCCGACACCTCGTGCGATCGCGCCGATCCGATCGAAATCTATCGTTCGCGGATACGCCGACGCCCCGCAGATCAGCAATTTCGGCCTGTTCTCTTCGGCCGACCGCTCCAACGCGTCGTAATCGATCTGCTCCGATTCACGGTCAACGCCGTAGTCCGCGACTTTATAGTTAATGCCTGAGAAATTTAGCGGATGGCCGTGCGTCAAATGTCCGCCGTGCGAGAGGTTCATCCCCAAAATAGTGTCGCCGTGATCGAGGGCCGCAAGAAGAACGGCCATGTTCGCCTGCGCACCGCTATGCGGCTGGACGTTCGCATGTTCCGCCCCGAATATCTCTTTCGCACGGTCGATCGCGGCCTGTTCAACAACGTCCGCAAATTCGCATCCGCCGTAGTACCGTTTGCCTGGATAGCCCTCAGCGTACTTGTTCGTAAACACGGTGCCGGCGGCCTCAAGCACTGCTTCGGAGACAAAATTCTCTGAAGCTATTAGCTCAAGCCCGTCCACCTGCCGCCGTACTTCGTCGTTGATGGCATTGCTGATCAGGGGATCAGCCTCGGAAATGTCAGCTGTGAAGAAATTGACCATTTTTATCCTAATCTACCCCAATCGAATCGTCCCGTGGCGTTGCAGTTTTGGTATTAAAGCTCGCCATCCCCCAAAAGTAACAATGCAGCGTATCCACCCACTTAAACCGCATCATAACTGGTGCCCGTAAGATTAGCAATATTACGAATTTCCATTTTCAATTGCGAATTCCTCGCCCGCTAAAGCTTCGCGACGGATTCGATCATTTGGTCATATCCGAGAACTCGGCTTCGGATAATATCGTAATTCCGAGACTCTCCGCTTTTACTAATTTCGAACCCGCGTCCTCGCCTGCCACCACATAATCCGTCTTCTTGCTCACTGATGAGGAAACGCGGCCGCCCCGAGCTTCGATCAGCACCGCCGCCTCGTCACGGGTAAAGCCCTCCAGCTTGCCCGTCAGCACAAACGTTTTCCCGGCAAAGCGTTCGTCCGCTTCGATCTCACCACCCTCGGCCTCGAGCTTCACGCCCGCCGCCCGCAACCGCTCTACAAGATCGACATGCCGTGGATTTCGGAACCATTCGTGCACGCTAACCGCCACCGCCGATCCTATTTCGTGAATGTCGTCGAGCTCCTCGACCGTAGCCGCTGCGAGCCGGTCGATCGTTCGAAAATGAAGTGCGAGGATCTTCGCGTACCGCTCGCCTACGTGTCTGATGTCGATGCCGTATAGAAGCCGCTGCAGCCCTCTCTCTTTGCTCGCGGCTATCTGCTCGATCAGCTTCACAGCTGTCTTTTCCCCCTTACGGTCAAGACTTGCTATGTCCTCCGGCGTGAGCTTGTAAAGGTCTGCGACGTCCCCAACCGAGCCGTTCGTGACCAGCATCTCGACAAGAGCTTCGCCCAATCCCTCTATGTCCATCGCCTTCCGCGAGGCAAAATAAAGGATCCGCGCCTTCACCTTTGCGGGACACAAAGGGTTAGAACATCGGCGGACGGCCTCGCCTTCCGGACGGACCGCTTCACTGCCGCAAACCGGACATTCGGTCGGAAACTCGAACGCGATCTCATCCCCGGTCCGCTTCGTCCCCACCACCTCAAGCACCTGCGGAATGATCTCGCCGCTCTTTTCGATCAGCACCGTATCGCCGATCTTTATCCCCAGCCGCCCTATCTCATCCTCGTTGTGCAGCGAAGCCCTCGCCACGGTCGTCCCCGCCAATAGCACCGGATCAAGC
>JACDAK010000161.1 GCA_013695495.1 Blastocatellia bacterium
AGAGCACGGCGAAGATCCGTCTCCAGGCGAAGCGTCTCTTTCGCACGCAGGTGCATATATTCGTCGAACGTCTCGTGCCGCGCCCTTCCCGCGCGTTTGGCATAATACATTGCCGTGTCGGCATCACGCATTATGTCTTCGGCACTGTCATAACGGTCGGACGCCACGAGGATTCCGATACTCGCCGAGCTGTAGATCTCGTGGCCGTGCACCTGAAACGGTTCGCTGAACTTTTCCTGAATGCGTTCCGCTATTCGCGAAGCTTTTTCTGTGTAATATCGGCCCTCGACTAATATAGTGAACTCGTCACCGCCGAGCCGCGCAATGATGTCGGGCGGACGCATGCATTCCCCAAGGCGGTCCGCTATCGCCATCAGCAGATTGTCGCCGATGAAATGTCCCAGGCTGTCGTTTACGTACTTAAAGCGATCAAGGTCTATAAACAGGACGCTCACGCTGTATTTCGGATCGCGTTTCGCTTTGGCCAAGGCTTTGGTCAACCGTGATACGAAGTATGCCCGATTTGGCAGCCCCGTTAGTGCGTCGTGCGTCGCTTCGTGCTGAAGCTGTTCCTCGGCAACTTTGCGGTCAGTTGTGTCCTGGATCTGAAATATTAAATGAGGTGCCTCTGACCAAGCTTCACTCGCAGCCGACGCGCTCCACGATGCCCAAACCGTCCAGCCGGACTTGTGGATGTACCGCTGCTCCATCTGGCAGTTCACTGCCCTTCCCGTAACCAGATCATCAATACTTGCAAGTGTCTGTGCTAGGTCATCCGGGAATATCACCTTACTCACATGCATCGACAAGAATTCTTGTGCAGTGTAGCCGAGGATGTCGCACAGGGCCTTGTTAACCTTTACCCACCGCCCATCGGGTGAAACCAGCGCGATGCCGATCGGCGCGTACTTGAACGCACTGCGGAACCTCTGCTCGGAATCGCGGAGAGCCGCAGTGCGTTCTTCGAGTGCGTGGGCATATCGTGAGGATTCGGTTACCGCCTTTTGCGATGCTTCCACCCGCTTCACGTAGGATCGATGAGCGATCAAAAACACGCCGGCCATGATCAGTGCTGATATCAGCACGTAAAAACCGGACCGGTCGACCGCTGCTACCATCACTAGAAAGATGAGGCTCGCTCCGGCAAGCGAAAGGGCCCAAACGTTGCTCATAAGCAAGGATGGGCGATTCGGCAACGGGGCCGGCGGCACGAGCATTGGCATTTCGCCACTATTTTCGAGATTTGGTTGATCCACTTGATTTGAACCTTGCTTGTCGTTCGCCGTCGGATGAGTGGGCATCCACGAAATGTCGGCAGAAAAAAAGTGTTACCGCGGGAGCGGATACGGGGGAAAAGAAACCCGCCCCTCGCGGCAACCAAACCTGGACCTATTGCATTCCAGGGGTGCGGTCGCCGATCAAGACGCCGTCACCGATGAGAACGCCGGTCCTTCCATTACCGCCGTCCCCTATTAAAACTCCGTCGCCGATGAGCACGCCATCGCCGATCAGCACACCGTCTCCGATGAGAACGCCGTCGCCTATAAGCACGCCGTCACCGATCAGGACACCAACGCGATTGCCGCCATCGCCTATCAGAACTCCTGCACGGTCTCCGCCATCGCCAATCAGCACGCCTGCACGATTTCCGCCGTCACCGATTAAAACACCGTCTCCGATGAGAACACCTGTTCGAAGCAGTATGCTGCCTGCGCCATACGCTCCGCCGTTGCTGCGGATCACGCTACCGTTCAGGTCAAGGCCCGAGGTCAGCACCTGTCCGGTGCGAAGCATATAGTTACTGCCCGCGACCCGCATTCCGTCTTCCATGATGCCGCCGTCGCGGTAAACCATCTGGAATTTCGAGACGAGGTTTGAGCCAGTGATGAACGCATGGTTCGTCAGGACCGTCTGCGACCACAGTGCGGTTTCGCCGCTGATATTCGATGAAGGCTCAGGCATTTGCCAGCCGGCTGGCACCATTGAGGTGCCGCGTGACGCTCCGTCAAACTTGAGATCGGTGCGAAGCGAGCGAGCGAGACGAAGCGCCCCTTCGATGTTCAGCATTCCAGCACCCTGCTCCAGCATATCGGCACCGTCGATCGGCTGCGCCGTATACTGCAGGATCATTCTGATCATCGAGGGCGTGAGGTTCGGATTTGCTTCAAGCAGCAGCGCCGCCGCTCCCGCTGCGATCGGCGTCGACATCGAGGTGCCGCTCATGTACATCACTCCCTGCTCGGCACCCTCACCAGAAGCAAGGGGAATATCGAGTTCTGCGTTATTCGTTGCAATGAGGTTGCCGGCAGCCTTGTAAGAGATCAGCTTGTTGCCGGGAGCGGCAAGGTCAGGCTTGATCACATTGTCGTAAACACGGACGCCGTTCGGTCGCAGGTATGAGCTGCGCGTCGGGCCGCGTGAGGTATATGTG
>JACDAK010000166.1 GCA_013695495.1 Blastocatellia bacterium
GTCACGCCCAACTGGACCGGCCGCACCTCGAATGCCTCGCAAGACATTTATAACGACGACGATGATATCGCTCACTCCCCCGGCCCCGGCGGCTTAACAACCATAAGCTCGCTGACCGGAACTTATCAGCTCGACCGTGTACGCAGCGAACGGACCGCAGACATCATCAGCGGCACACGCATCAGTGGCGCACAGCGACAGGATCTCGAGACAAAGCTCGACGCACCCGAGCAGATCGCTATCAGCGTCCGCGGCGACCATGTCACGCTAGCATCCACCAACGCCTCGCCCGTAACGTTCCCGGCTGACGGCCGCGAGCGCACCGAGCAGGTCGACGGACGCACCGTCCGCGTGCGTGCATCGGTCCGCGGCGACGAGCTCAGAGTTTCAAGCCTCGGCGGCGAAACCGATTACACCATCACATTTCTCGCAGAGAACGGCGGCCGATCACTCAAAGTCACGCGGCGCATTACGACACCTTATCTTCGCGAGACCATCTTCGCCGACAGCATCTACAATAAGACGCAAAACATCGCCGGTCTCGGTATCAATGACGGCGGCTATAACAGCAGCGGCCAGTATTCAGCGAACTCAGGCGACGATCAGGATTGGAGCACCGGCGATGACGACGATGCATATTCAAGCAACGTCCCCACGACCGGCGGCGCCAATATGCCGAACCCAACGCTCAGCCAGCCGCGTCTCGGTCGATTCCTCGTGCCCAACGGCACAACTGTGACGGGACTGCTCGAGAACGAGATCAACACACAGGCATCGCAAAATTTCGACCGCTTCCGCATGACAGTTCAGTCACCTGCTGCATATCGCGGTGCAGTTATCGAAGGCTATATCTCAGGTGTCGGCCGATCGGGCCAGGTCTCGGGTCGGTCGAACGTCACGTTCAATTTCGAACGTATCACGCTTCGTGACGGAACCGCCTACGATTTCGCCGGCTCGGTCCAGAGTGTTCGTGACCACACCGGCAAAGAGGTTAGAACCGACACAGAAGGCACCGCGCAGGGTGACAACCAAACCCGTGAAACCGTCAAACGCGGTGGTATAGGCGCCGGGCTCGGCGCTGTGATCGGTGCTATCGCCGGCGGAGCAAAAGGCGCAGCTATCGGTGCCATCATCGGCGGCGGTGCAGGTGCCGGCTCTGTAGCAGTCATGGGACGCGACGACATCGAACTTCGCCAGGGTTCGAGCATCACCGTCGTATCTTCATCGCCCCTTAGAAGCGACGGCCCCCGGTAACCAGAATCAAACGATAAAAACGGCGGAGCGCACAATGCGTTCCGTCTTTTTTTTGATGGGTGTGGTAAAACTACCGTATGGAAGAGCTGCCGTCTGAGATCGAACAGTATCGCGACCGCATATGGCGCCGCGAAGACGCGCTGAAGGTTGAGACCGTCGCGGGAGTCGAATCGATGGTCGAGGATCTCGGCTTCTCCCTCGGCCTCACGGATGCCCGCAAGAACCTGCCCTCCGTTTACATCGGCGTCTGCGGCCGTCGCGACGCCGCCATGCCCCGCAACGTCCAAAAAGATCCCGAAGCCAGCACCGCGTGGGTATTAAAAGATGAGGTAATCGCCCGCGGCCGTGTCTATTACGGCAAGCTCGTAAAAGGCAACGCAATGTTCCTCGCCCCGCGAATGGTCCCTGTCTTCAACGCCATTTGGGGCTGTCCGAAGACACAGGAAAAGGAGGTGCTATCCGCCAATGCGCAAAAGGTCCTAAAGTCCTTGCGAAAAGAGTGGGAAATGGCCAGCGCGGACCTCCGCACTGAAACCGGCCTCGACCGCGCAGCTCTTACCAAAGCCATGGACGAGCTGCAGCGCCATATGAAAGTCGTCCCCCAAGAGGTCGTCTATGTTCCCAAGTTCACCTACATCTGGACCGTTCCCGAAGCACGTTTCCCCGCGGAAATGAAGATCAAGATGACCCGCGAAAAAGCCGTTCGTGAACTCGCTCGCTGCTATCTCAAAATGTGCGGGATGACGCTCCTCGGCGATCTTTCCCGCGCCTTCGGCTTTCCCCGGTGGGAATCCGGCAGCGCCAATCATCAACTCGTCGACGAGGGATTTGCTGAACGGCTCGGCACCGGGATTTATCGCCTTGTCACTCAGTCCTTGCCTCGAGAGAAACAAACCTCGTAATCTATTCGTAGTATCTTTACCACCAATTTCAACCAAGAGGAGTCTCAATAAATGTTTCGAAAAAAGAATTTGGCATTGCTCGCCCTGCTGGCGCTGATGATGCCCGTCGTCACGCTCGGACAGGGCGCTGCCCCGGCTTCCGAGCCTATCGCCAAGATCATTGATGAAGGCATGAACCGCTCGCAGGTTATGCCCACCATCCGCTACCTGTCGGATGTCATCGGACCCCGGCTGACCAATTCCCCCGCACAACGCCGGGCGAATACATGGACCAAGCAACAGCTCGAAAAGTGGGGCATGAAGAACGCAAAGGTTGACCCCTGGGGCGAGTTTGGCCGCGGATGGGAGCTCAAGCGTTTCACCGCAAGTGTCGCTGTGCCTGAAGGAAATGTGCCTTTCCGAGCTTATCCCAAAGCCTGGTCGCCCTCGACCAACGGCCCGATCACCGGTGACGTTGTTTACATTGACGCTACCGACGAGGCCGGACTTGCCAAATATAAGGGCAAGCTCAAGGGCAACATCGTCTTCACCGCTCCGGACCGCAACATCACCCCCGGTTTTGAGCCTCCGGCGGTGCGAACCTCAGAAGAGAATCTATCAAAAATGGATGCGGCCGCCCGCGCAACTCCGGTCGCACAACCGGCGCCGACTGATGC
>JACDAK010000198.1 GCA_013695495.1 Blastocatellia bacterium
GCTTTTAGAGATACATCGCCGCAGGCGCCGGTTCATATCCTCGTTATTCCGAAAGATCATGTCGCGTCACTCGGCGAGACGAGCTCCGAACATAAAGAGATGCTCGGGCATTTGCTGGTAAGCGCCTCGGCGATCGCGCGTGATGAGGGTATTGCGGACGATGGCTACCGCGTTGTGATCAACACAAATTCCGACGGAGGCCAGACGGTTTTTCATCTCCACGTCCACCTGCTGGGCGGCCGGCCTTTTGTGTTTCCCCCAGGATGAGCCTGATCTCAAACTCATTTTCTCGACCTTTCGCCGGACTGCTTTCCGTAGCAGTACTTGTCGTGTGTGTTTCGCTCGGCTGCGGTTGGTTCGGCGGCAATGAATCTGCAGAGAACGCAGCGAATGCAGTTGCCGAGGAAACGCCGATGCCGCAGTTTACGAATGCGGTCGAGGCTTTCAATGAAGGCGTTCGGCTGCTTGAGGACGGCGAGACGGACAAGGCGATAGACGCTCTGAACCAGGCTATCAAGCTCGACCCGGATCATGCCGACGCGTATTTCAGGCTGGGAATTGCCTACGCGTTGGCCGAGTTCCGCGACAGGGGAGAGCTGCAGCAGGCGACCCCTACGCCGTTGCCCGGCGAGGCACCGGCGAAAGAGGCGAAACTGAACTCCGTGATCGCGTTCGAGAGAGCCGTAGCGCGCTATCGCAAGCGTATAGACGCTAATGAAGAGGACCACGCTGCGCATTACAACCTCGGCAGAGCTCTTAACCGGCTTAATTTAGATGTAGAGGCCGCGGCGGCGCTGCGTGAGGCCGTTAAGCTAAACCCTGATGATACGGAGTATCAAATCGAGCTTGGGGCGACATTGATGAAGCTTGCAAAATACTCCGAGGCGGAGAGCGCGTTCAAAAAAACTCTCGAGATCGATCCCGACAATCTTCAGGCGGAAGAGCTGCTGGAACGTGCGGAGGCTGGTCGAAAACGGCTTGAGTTCACAGTAATGCCAAAAGACGAGAAGAAGCGGGACGCTTCTAACACTTCGAACACGAATGAGGCCCGTCCGGATCCAAAGCCGACGCCGCCTCCAGCTACCCCAAAACCTTCGCCCCCGCCTCCAAAACCTGCTCCTTCTCCGTTTCAGTGAATCTTTCTTACACACGCTTTGCTGTAGCTGTGTCAACTTGACATAGCCAGTGCTAAAAGTATCGAATAGTTACGAAATGCGAATTGAACTGGAAGCAGCAGAGACACTCTCGCTTGAAAGAAAGATAAAAATGCACGAGGCGCGTGAGGCGATCATAGAGCGCCTTGCGCGAGATCTGCCGGAAAGCATTGATCTTGAAAGGTTTCTGAACGTGGTGGTGTCAGAGATCGGCCGAATGTTGGGTGCGGACCGGTGCGACGTGCTGCAGCTGGTCGACAGCAAGGAACTGCGGATCAGCCACGAATGGAGGCGGGATAAGAAGATCCCGTCGAGTCAGGGTACCGTCATCCCGATCGATTCGCGACGTTTGACAGAGCAGTTCGATCTTTCAAAGCCGATCCAGATCAGCGATACGAGCAAAGCGAAGGATCCCACGCTGAAGTTTTTCGCTAAAGCTCTGGAGACGCGGTCGCTTCTGATACTCCCTATTCGACTGAGCAATACAGTCGTTGGGCTGCTGGGGCTGCATGATACTACGAAGCCGCGTGAGTGGCTGGATGAGGAAGTGCAGTTCCTTGAATCGATCACGCGGCAGCTAGCGATCGGCTATCAGTACACCCGCCTTTACGTAACTCAGCAACAGGAAACGAAGCGGACGAACGCGCTACTTGAAATCGCCAACACGCTGAATTCACATTCGGATTTCAATGAAGTGTCGGCACGCGTTATCGAGCGGGCGATCGGGCTGGTTGGTGCGGATTATGGTGCGCTCGGCGTGCTAGATGAGTCGGGTCAGAAGATCTCGCTGGCATCCTTTAAGTCGGCAGAGGGTGTGAAGCCGAGCCGCGTTTTGAAGATGGTCGATTCGCACGGGGGGTCGCTAAATATTGAGACGTTTGCGGCGGTCAGTGAGTTGATCCGTGACGGTAAGACTCGTGCGCTCACTGACTCTCAGCTACCGCTGCCGGTTCGTCTGATCTTTAACAAAACGCTCGGCGGCAAGGCGGCTTTGCTAACGCCGGTAAGGGTGGCGGGCGCGACGTTTGGCCTGCTCGGATTTGTTTGGAGCAACCGGATCACGTTTGAAGATCATGATATCGCCCTGGTCGAAGGGATCGCGGACCAGATCGGGACGGCGCTTGAACGCGATCAGCTTTCGGCAGAGGTGATGCGTCTCAAGAGCGAGCTGCACCAGCGGCAAAGCGAAATAATAGGACAGGCGGCAGGAATCCGTCGGGCCATCGAGCTGGGACTGAACGTTGCAAATACGTCGACGACCGTTCTCATCCAAGGCGAATCGGGCACCGGTAAGGAGCTGCTGTCGAATCTTATTCACTTTAACTCGGGCCGCGACGGCAAAGCTTACGTGAAGATCAACTGCGGAGCGATACCTGAAACGCTGCTCGAGTCAGAGCTGTTCGGGCATGAGAAAGGTGCGTTTACCGACGCTCGCAGCCAGCGGATCGGGCGATTTGAAGAGGCTGACGGCGGAACGCTGTTTCTGGATGAGATCGGCGAGATGTCGATGCAGGCGCAGGTTCGGCTGCTGCGCGTTTTGCAGGACGGCGAGTTGACGCGGGTTGGCGGGAAGCAGATGGTTAAGACGGACGTTCGAGTTATCGCCGCCAGCAATGTGGACCTTGAGCAGGCGGTGAAGGACGGCAGGTTCCGCAGCGACTTGTTTTACCGGCTTTCGGTCTTTCCGATCACGCTTCCGCCGCTGCGTGAGAGGATGGAAGACATTCAGCCGCTCGTGTTTCATTTCCTCGAACGATACAAGGAGAAGACAGGAAGGTTCGTTTCCGGAATCTCGAAAGAGGCGCTGCGGGCTCTGGTCAATTACGATTGGCCCGGTAACGTTCGCGAACTTGAGAATGCCATCGAGCGTGCGTTGATCATTGCCTCTGGCAGGCAGATAGAGCTCGATGATCTTCCTGAGTCGATCAGCAAGAAGGCATTTCAGGCCTTTGCACTTGTCCGGCAGGAGCGCGCAAGCGCCGCAGGCGAGGGGCTGAACTTCAGCATACACGTAGAGCTGCCGTCGGCGATGGAAGAGATCGAGAAGCAGGTTATCGAAGCAACGCTGGATTATACGGAAGGCGATAAATCGCGTGCTGCGCGGCTTTTGGGGATTGGGCGGAAAACGCTATACCGAAAGCTCGATCAGTTCGAGCCGGAGCAGTAGCTTGAGGTTGGCGTCAAAAGCGGTCTCGACTAATTTGATTAACTACGGACAAATCTTGTATCTTTAAGTCACAGGAATCATGAGCATTACAGCAGAAGACGTACAACCCCTTGCCGTAGATGTGATGTGCAGCGATGATGCGTTGCGGGTCGCGTTGGCGGATGGGCGTGCGATCTCAGTTCCGCTTGATTGGTTCCCGCGGCTGGAAAACGCATCGGCGAAAGACCGCAAGAATTGGCGTTTGATCGGCGGCGGTCTCGGCATTCGCTGGGAAGCGATAGACGAGGACGTTTCGGTCGAAAATCTACTCAGGCTTCGTTAAATCGCCCCAATCCTCTCAAAATTTATTCAGTGATACAATAGACACTTACTTCGATCTATTCGAGTTTTTGCGCCTTTTCTATGGAAATAATTGTCGGGACCGCCGGACATATCGACCACGGGAAGACGGCACTCGTGCGCGCGTTAACGGGTATGGACGCGGACCGTTTGCCCGAGGAGAAACGGCGCGGGATAACGGTCGACATCGGGTTTGCGGAGCTTGCGGCGGATGAGCACCATTTTGGCTTTGTCGATGTGCCGGGGCATGAGCGGTTTGTTAAGAACATGCTCGCGGGCGCCGGGGGTATCGATATCGTTCTGCTGGTGATAGCAGGCGACGAAGGCGTGATGCCGCAGACGCG
>JACDAK010000173.1 GCA_013695495.1 Blastocatellia bacterium
CGAACAAGCTTCAAAAAACGACCATGAAGCGGCGAGTGCCTTTTGCCTTCAGCTTGCTATACTGTTCAGACCTAGATTAGGTCTTCGTAATCAATGAAAACAACATTCCTGCTTTTACTTTCGATCGGCGCATTTTCTGCGTCTGAATCCCTAGCCGCTCAACCGACCATCTGGACCGTGAATTCGCGGGCAGACGTCTTGCGTGGCGATGCTCGAAACGTCTCGATCGGCCCGAACGGATCGATCACGATCGCACCCGAGCTTGTCCAGGTCTTTCGGACCGATCAGCCATTCGTATGGTCGAGCGTTATCGATGCCTCCGGCAATACTTATCTCGGAACCGGAGGGAACGGTCGCATCTTTGTTGTCGCGCCGAACGGCAGTGGACGGCTGCTCACGGATCTCGATGAACTGAATGTTTCCGCTCTCGCACTTGGCCGTGGAGGTGAGCTTTTCGCGGCAACATCGCCCGATGGCAAAGTTTATCGCGTAAGTTCGTCAGGCACTGCTGAGGTTTATTTCGATCCGCAGGAGAAATACATCTGGTCGCTGGCGGTCACAGGTGATGGCAGCCTTGCCGTCGGCACCGGCGAAACCGGAAAGATCTTTCGCGTGCGATCCGCAAATCAGACGCCGGCGGCTGCACTACTTTTCGACACCAGTGAGTCGCATATCATCTCACTCGCAGTTGATAGTGATGGCCGGCTTTATGCCGGAACAGATTCGAACGGCCTGATACTTAGATTCGACAGCGACGGACGGCCATTCGCGTTGCTCGATTCTCCGCTCAGAGAGATCCACAAGCTCGCCGTCGGTCCTGATGGGTCTGTGTATGCCCTCGCTCTCGCAACAGCGGTCGCATCAGCCGAGCCCGCACCCTCGCCCACGCCTGGAGGCCGGACGGTGACGGTCGATAGGCCCACTGCCCCCCAACCGGAGCAAACCACTCGAAGCCGTTACGATCTGACCAACGCTCGTGCCGCGGTTTATCGAATACTCCCGACAGGCGGCAGCGACCTGATCTGGTCCTCAACATCAGTCGTCGGTTTCTCGCTTTTGGCTGATCCGTCAGGCGGCGTGCTGCTCGGCACCTCAGACCGCGGACGCGTCTACCGGCTCGGAATGGATGGAAGTGAAACTTTGGCCGTGCAGTCTGAGTCTGGCCAGATATCCAGCCTCTTACGAAGCGGACAAAACGTCTTCGCCGCGTCGAGTAATCAGGGTAACCTCTACCGTTTCGCGAACTCGCCGGCTGCGGAAGGCAGTTACGAATCGCCGGTGCTCGACGCTCGGACCTCCGCACAATGGGGAAGGATCTGGTGGCGCTCTGCCGGCAATGTCGTGCTCGAGACCCGAAGCGGTAATACGGAAAATCCGAGCGAGTCCTGGAGCAGCTGGGTCCCCGTACGAGCCGGGGCGTCGAGCGGGCCTATCGCGAGCCCCCCGGCGAGGTTTCTCCAGTGGCGCGCAGTCTTGAAGAGTTCGTCCACGCCTGCAGTGCTCCACGAAGTAAGTGCTGCTTTTGTCGGGCGAAATATAGCCCCGGAAGTCGTCTCGATCACTGTGCTGCCGACGAACATCGGGCTCCTTGCGAATCCTCCGCAGCAGATCGACCCGAACATTGAACTCGCCGGCCTTGACTCGATACTCTTCGGCATTCCTAACCAAGCACCCCCGCCAAGACGCGTCTATCAGCGTGGTGCCATCGCATTTCAATGGACCGCGGAAGACCGTGGCGGCGACACACTTGTTTACGACCTATACATTGCCGAAACAGGCGAGTCGGAATTTCGCCTTCTGCGTTCGGACCTCAATGAGAATTTCTTTACACTTGACGGGCTATCGTTTGCCGACGGCCGTTACGTGATCAAGGTCGTCGCGAAAGATTCTCCCTCAAATCCGGCAGGACAATTCCTCACCGGAGAGCGTGTTAGTGAACCGTTCAGCATCGACAACACCCAACCGACCGTGGCTGTTGTCGGCCAACCGCAAGTTATAGGCGACAGGGCACGTGTCGTGTTTAGTGCGTCTGACCGCTCGAGCTATTTAGTGAGAGCTGAATACAGCGTCAATGGCGGCGAATGGCAGGCGGTGGCGGCGGACGACGGCATTTCAGATGGGCCGAACGAACGCTATACCGTCGACGTGTCGCTCCCAGGTATAGGCTCTCATTCCATTACCCTGCGGGTGTTCGATTCCGCAGGCAACATCGGCAATGCGCGCGCAGTGGTGCGCCGCTAAGAGGAGCTAATCATGAAGGAATATAAAGAAGGCGACGCGGTAGCGTGCGGCATGTGCCGGCGTGATACGACAGTAACGATCGTGACCGAACGCGAAGGCGGTACCGCATACGACCTAAAATGCTGGCATCGTAATGCGATCTGCCCAACGTGCGGCGATTTGGCTAGAGACAAAAGCGACGTCGTGCAAAAGATAGAACCGCACTGTGATAAGTGCGACGGGCCGTTTTACGATGACGAAGATGAGTAGCTACCTCTTCGGCAACGCCATCGTCTCTTCTTCATTCTGAAGCTCGAGAAGTCGAGTGGTGCTGTCCGTAACGCTTGACGGAACCAGATCGCCTGTCTGGTACCGTGTTTCGGGCTGAATGTAATCCGGTGCAGAATTTGGCAGGCTGGCGTGATCCGTCGGCTGAAATGAGTTGAGCGTGGCCGTTCGGCCTACCGGGGTCCGCACCTGCTCCATCTTCCGGGACTTCATCACGTCAGAGATTCCCCTCGCTAAGAACGTGAATGCCGGAAAGAGCAACGCCCACCACCACGCCCTCCCGCCTGCTACGTTCGTCATAAACAAAACTAGCGAGACGACCATGAATCCCGCTCCCGAGATCACGCTCTTGATACCGTCGCCATAAACCTCATGCGGCATTGAACGCCCTTTATCCTGAGGTCGATCAGACGACCTCCCGCAGTCGAGATCAAACAAACCGGGCGAGTTTCCGGTCATCGCCAACTGAACGTTTGCAATATCTACACCGCAGCTTCGACAAAATTTTCCGTCTTCCGGATTCTGGGTTCCACACTTTGGACAAAACATAATTCAGGCCACCTTGTTGGTTGTTTTCCGGCGCTGGCGTTGAGCTTCAAATAAGATTACGCCTGCAGCGACCGAAACGTTCAGGCTTTCTATTGTTCCATACATCGGAATTTTGACCAATGCGTCGCAGTTTTCCGCCACCAGACGGTGCAATCCGCGACCTTCGCCCCCGAGAACTAGCGCCGTCGGCTGAGTCCAGTCCCATTCTGTGTAGTCCATGGCCCCTTCTACAGCGGTTCCAACCACCCACACATTACGCGCTTTCAGTTCCTCGATCAGCCGGTTCACGTTAGCCACCTTCGCAATTTTGACATGCTCTGTCGCTCCTACCGAAGACTTTACGACCGTTTGAGTGATCCCGACCGCTCTCCGCGAAGGAATGAAAATACTACTCACCCCGGCACATTCAGCAGTTCGGACTATCGCACCGAAATTCCTCGGATCCTCGACGCCATCCAACACCAACGTGAGCGCTTGTGAATCTAGTCCTTCGAACAACTCATCAGCAGGCGAATAGTCGGCAGCGGCAGCGGCAGCTGCTACACCCTGATGATTGGCACCGGGTTCGACCATCTTGTCGATCGCCTCGCGGGACGAACGCTTTATGATCAAACCATGGGTCCGGGCAAGTTCGATGATCTCGCCGAAGCGGCCCTCGCGAACGCCTTCCGCTATCGTGATCGATTCCACTCGCTGCGGATTCGCGCGCAACAATTCCGTCACCGGCAAAACACCATAAATGCAGTTACCGGGTAGGCGTTCACCCTGCCGGCGCAAGCTTTCGCTTTCAACACGCCTGCCCTGATGACGCTCGCGGTTAGATCTGTCGCGGGGATTTCTAGACCTCTCTCTCATAAAGCGCGTACTGCAGCCGCGAAAAGCGGTCGAACTGAGTTCTGTTAGATGAACGTTGCGCGTGTGCAAGCTCTTTGCGGCCCAGACGGCCAATCCGCTGGAATCCCAGTGATTCGCGCCGGTCCTCAATAGGCCACACAATGTTCAGCAGCGGCCGAACAGTTCCATATAAAGCATTCGTATCAGCATTCGGGAACTCTTCCCCGAGCTTCACGAAAAGCCGTTCCATATTCTGGCCGGCCAGCATGCTCTTGTCACCACCCAAACACGAGAAATCGAATCCATGACTGCGAATTCGATAACCAACCGGACCTTTGCGCGCGTAGACGTCTATCAGCCCCTCATCAGACTGCGAAAACTTTTCGTCGAGAACTTCGATCGAACCCTTTTTTCGTTTCTCGATGGTTTCTGAAGATCGCTCCACGATCATCCCGGTGACGACTAGCGTGATCTCGGACGTGGGCACCGAAACCGGCGCTGCATCATTGAAGGGCAAAAAAAGAACTGAGTCACTCCTGAATTCCAATCCGCGCAGCCGAATGTTTGGGGTCTCCATCCGCAGATGCTCATCGGCAACGATCACGCCTTCCACACCAACCTTATTTAGATTCTCTAAGATTCGCATTGCAGACGCTTCAGTATCGACCCGCGCTGCGGGCAGGCGCCCGTTCGCGAGCAATTCCGTCACTTCTGCCTCGAGCCCTAGCAGATTTGTCGCTGTCGGCAGCGACCCGCTATCAGGCGCATGAGTGATCGCTACGTTGTAGCCTATCTCCCACTCCTCAAGCGGGCCGTGTGCTTCATGTTTCGCAGCGTCGCGATTTGCCTCCGCTGCCAATTCAGACCCGCAGTAGAGACAGGCTCCCCGTTGAGGAGAATTGAGCTTAGAGCACTTCGTACATGCGATCAGATCGGCATGAGAAAAACCGATTTCCTCGGTTCTCACAGGGAAGTCTCCGACCATCTCCCGCCCGGTTTCAGTTTTTCCGTCGTTTTCCATCAGATCGCCATTCTTTGAGGGATTTTATCACCGAATGCCCGAAAATGCTTGACCATAGACCTGTATCGTAGCAAACTGGAGAAAGGTATATTTGTATAGCAACCGCCGATCAAAGAAACGAGATAAGTTTATATTTGCAGCATTTTTTGAAGTAGATCTTTCGAATTTAAGTAAGAATATTAAATAACGCTAGCTTCCTTTGTAGGTTTAGACATTCGTTTCCGCATCGGTTTTGCTTCAGATCTGCCTCAGAATTTTAAATTAGGGGGCACCTCATGCAGTTTGATACCGCTACGAGTTCGTCGTGGAAATTCGGGCACCGTGGTCGAGTAGCAGTTTTTATTGACGGCAATAATCTGTTTCACGCCGCGCGCTTCCACGCCATCGACATAGATTACAACAAACTCCTTCAGGTACTGTTGGGCGACGGACGGTTGTTGAGGGCGTTTTTCTACACGGGCGTCGATGCCGGTGCAGAACGCCAGCAGGGCTTTCTGCTCTGGATGCGCCGGAACGGGTTTCGCGTTGTGCAAAAGGAGCTTAAGACCTTTTACGACGGGACGCGCAAAGCTAATCTCGATGTCGAGATCGCCGTGGACATGCTCAGCCTTGCTGGGCGGTACGACACCGCGATACTCGTTTCAGGAGACGAGGATTTCGTTTACGCCGTCAACGCGGTTGCGTATAAGGGTTGTCGCGTAGAGGTGGCGGGCTTTCGCTCAAATACAGCTCCACGGTTAATCGACGTAGCAGATTTCTTCATCGACCTCGGCGAGATCGCCGAAACGATCAGGAAAGACGGCACGCAGACCGATGAATACGACGTTCCCTCTTTCATCGGCTCCCAGGAAATTCCGATGCCGGACATGATCAGATCAAACCCGCGGGCATCGAACCCGCAGCCACCGAACGGAGAGCGAACCGATCAATTTGATTCAGGCAGGTCAGAACGTCCCGAACGTCTGACACGTTGCAGCGACGAAAGATGAAGCTGTTTACCGTCGAAGAAGCAAACGACCTGCTGCCGAGGATGCGATTAAAACTCGGCATGATAAAAGAACTTTATACGACGATCGACGGCTATCGGGAATCCGCCAAAGCGGCCGCGGCCGCGTCAGAGTTCGGCGGGGGAATGGTAGGTGGCGGTGAATACGTCGATAGCTTATACAACGTAGGCAAACTCACAACTGAGATAATTCGAGCAGGGGTTCAGCTTAAGGATCATCAAACCGGCCTGATCGACTTCCCTTCGATGAGGGGCGGACGCGTTGTGCTGCTTTGCTGGAAGTTGGGCGAGGGCGATAGCATCGAGTGGTGGCACGAGTCTGAAGCGGGCTTTGCCGGGCGCCAGCCGCTCTAGCTTTTTAGGCAAAGTAGAAAAGTTCAATCTGCTGTGCGCTTTACTATTGACGACTTAAAGTAGTTTCTGATACTATCGCCGTAGATTCGATTCCTTTCGCGCTCATTTTCTCAACCTAAGCCCTCAGATAAAAACGGCCTATGAAGTGTCAGGTTTGTACACGCGAACTCGCACCCACTCTTTCAATTTGTCCGACATGCGGAGCGATGATGAACGACACCGTCCGCGAAGAGCTCGAAACCAAGATGGGCAAGACATCCGGCCCCCTGAGTTTGCCGCCGCGGCAGTCCGCGGTCAGTCGGGAGCCCCGGGCCCCGATGGCACCACCGGCTCTCGTGGCGCAGGTCCGAGAGCTCACACCGCCGGGCAGGATTCGGCCGTCCACCACCCAGCTGCCGGTGAATAAAACCAGTCCTACACTAGTAGAATTCCAAGCGAAAAACGCGACGATCCCGGATTGGCGGGTTCAGCTTCAGAATTCCGTCCGCCAGCGAACGCAGAATTCGGGTGCTCAAACGCTGACGGCAGACGGGCTAGTATTAGCAAAACACCACGTTGCGGAACCTGCGGCAGCAGCAACTGTGGCGGCTCCATCAGCAGAGGCGATGGCCAACGAGAAAGTCGCTAATGCGATGAAACGGATCGAAAATTCGCGACGCGCCTTTTCCACTGAACCGCGAGCCAAGTCACCCATTACACATTCGACAATCGCGAGTAAGAACTTCCCGTTTAACGTAGTCTCACGAAGCGATGAGTTAAAGGCTCCGCCCGCACCGGAAGTATCGGCACTGCCCAAACCTATCCTGGTGTCACCTAGGCGCCCTGATAAAAAGACCTACGACACCAACAAGCTTCCTCCTCTGCAGCGCGAAACCTCGCCGGAGTTGCCGCAGATCACGGAAACCCCTGATATCCCCTTGCCGGTCGTAGAGGTCATTCCGGAAACACCGGTCGCGGCAGTAAAGAAGCCAATCTCGCTGGGTGTACTGGACGATTCGACCGTCGCACAGTTCGCCCCGGACATTGATCTTGTAACAAGATCAACCCCTGAGCTAAGCGAAGATGATGACCTCGCACCGTTCGCGACGCGTTTCGGTGCTGGATCATTCGATTGCGTATTGGGCGGGCTTGCCACGGCGATCATTCTCTCGCCATTTATGTCGGGCGGCGGGGCGTGGTTCTCGATACCGGGCATTTTCGCACTCGGTTCCGCATTTTCAATTTTTATGTTCCTCTACCTCACCGCATCGGTTGGTTGGTGGGGAAAATCTTTCGGAATGCGGCTGTTTTCGATCGAGCTGATCGATGCCGATGAAAATGCCTATCCGACAGTCCACCAGGCGGCAGTTAATTCCGCGGTCTACCTGCTTTCGCTCGCACTCGGCGGCATCGGCTTCCTGACGATATTTTTTACCGACGAACGTCGTGCCGCCCATGATCTGATCTCCGGCACTGTGATCGTTCGAGACAACTAACTGTCACCATCTTCTCTGTCCAAAGTCCGAAGCTCCGGGCTTTGGATTTTTTGTTTGCGCGGATAGAGTCATACTGTGAACCTTGCTGAGCTTTCCGCCATTGAAAGAGAGATCGACGCCGCTCTACGCGGACGCTTATTTGGCGCGATCTTTCAACTTTCGAAGTTCGAGATCGCGATAGACTTCAGGGCTGACCAAGGGCGATATCTCTTCATCAGCATTGAACCCGCCAACCCGCGCATCTATCTAATCCGGCGCCGACTTCGCGATTTGGAAAGGGCTTCGGGAACGCCGATCGCTTTTTCTATGACTCTAAGAAAGGTTCTAAGCGGCTCTAACCTGATAAAAGTTGAAAGGCTTCCCGACGAACGAGTCATTTTGATGACGTTCGAGGGTCGCAATGAGATCGGAGAGCATGCAAAGCACCATTTGGCGGTACAGCTCACGGGCAGGTCTGCCAATATATTTCAATTAGATTCGGAAAAAACGATCGAGACCTCGGCTCGACCGTCTTCAGGCGACGGACAAGAGCCGGGCAACCTCTATTCACCGCCGCAGCGATCACAACCGGCCGAACACACCGACGAAAAGCTGCCTCTTCACCCGAGCGAAGATCTCTCGGCCTATCTCGACCAGCAGGACCTGGAACGGAAGGAGCAGAAGCAATTTGACGCCCTCGCGGCGTCAGCGAGGTCGAGCATCAGGTCCGAGACCGTGCGGCGCGACAAGCTGCTCGTAAAGCTGCGGGCTGACCTCACCAACCACGGCGACGCCGAAGTGTGGAAAAAATACGGAGACCTTCTACTTGCCGCGACTTCAACTGCTCGACGCGAAGGCAGCACGATAATTGTCACAGACTACTACGACGAGAACGTGCCCGAACTTGCGATCGAAGCAGACGAGAACGACTCTATCAGCGAAGCTGCCGAAAAGTATTTCCGCAAATATACCAAAGCAAGAAATGCAGCCGAAGAGATCAGCAAACGGCTCGAGCAGATCGAACTAGAACTCAAAGGACTGGCTGAAAAGCGCTATGAGGTCGAGTCTGCGATCGAAGAACGCGATGCACAGGCATTAGAAACTCTATCACCCGCCGGAAAGCGGTCGGCAACGAAGCTCGATAGACGGGAAAAGAAATCGCCGTTCTCTGGAGCTGCTCGAACCTTCACGTCCTCCGAAGGCTTCGAGATCCTGGTCGGGAAGAGATCCAAGGACAACGACGTGCTTACCTTCAGAATAGCGAAATCACTCGACACATGGATGCACGCTGCCGACTACCCCGGTTCACACGTCGTCATCCGAAATCCATCGCGTACTGACATCCCACACCAGACGCTTCTCGAGGCCGCCCAGCTCGCAGCCTTCTATAGTCAGGCAAAAATGCAGCCGAAGGCAGCCGTCCACTACACGCTGAAGAAATTTGTAAATAAACCGAAGGCGGCAGCCCCGGGCCTTGTCAGCCTTTCCAGCCACAAAACCCTGATGGTAGAGCCGGGAGTTCCCGAGTCGGTAGTGATGCAGGAACCGCCCCGACAGAAATAAAGCGGGACGCCGTGCCCCGCTTCCACTTCGCCTTACTTTCCGCAAGAACTACTCGTTTACGATCTGCGCCACCAGATCCTTCATCTTCGCTACTTCCTGGGGACTCGCCCCCTTAAACACCCCGCGAAGGGCCCCGTTACGATCAACCACGAAACTCTGCGGTATACCGGAAAACTTGCTGATATTCAGAAGCTCGTCCTGCATGTCCGTATCTGCCCAGACGAGGGTGTAATTGAGATTCATCTCCTTGGCAAAAGGCTCAATGAGATCGACCGGTTCTTCATCTGTGTTCAGGCCGATCACTTCAAAATCCTTGTCGCGATAATCATCCTGCATCTTGACCAGCGCCGGCATTTCAGCTCGACACGGCCCGCACCACGTCGCCCACATATTCAGCAAGAGCACCTTACCTCGACGATCCGCGACCTTGAAAGTCGTGCCGTCGAAATTTCTCATGTCGGATTGTGCGACCCTTGAGTGCAGAGGCGGATAGTCCGAATTCACCGGTGCCTGAGTTTCAGTACCGGGTCCAGCGTCCGAGGTCCCGCTGCAGGCAGTGAGCCCTGAAAAGACGATAGCAAGAACAAGAACCAACCCCAGATTCAAAAAAATGTATTTCATCTAACCTCGATTTTACGTAATATCTTTTAGCCGAAGAATGACAAGCGTCATGAAAACCAACATTAAAAACATTATCATTAGCACGATCTGATTTAAAACTTCGTTCATCCAAGGATGCAGAAAAGTAACGTAACCGCTCAAATCATTCGGGATCGTTTTCATCTCCGGCACGACCAGTCGCTGAGCCAATGGGTCATCAGCTTGATATCTCGGTCCCGAAACCTTTTTGTAATCCTCAAGGTCGCGGCGAGCCTTGCTCAAAGTATTCTCATTCTCGGTCTCAATAAACTTATAAAGGCCGAGGCCCTTGGTTTCTCCTCGCGTACTTGAGCCTTCGGGCTCGAGGGTGTCGAGGGTAGAAAATCGTTTCATTGTGTCGAATGACCACGCCGCCGGCATCGTCAGCCCTGCCACTTTGCTTATCCCCGCCGGCACGCCGACAAGACCTGAGAACAATATCTGAGGTATCAGGAAAAGCGGCACAAGACTCGTCGC
Source organism: Blastocatellia bacterium (assembly GCA_013695495.1). Classification (GTDB taxonomy): domain Bacteria; phylum Acidobacteriota; class Blastocatellia; order Pyrinomonadales; family Pyrinomonadaceae; genus OLB17. The sequence goes on from JACDAK010000173.1 coordinate 10,406, forward strand.
CATTTCCGAGGTCTTAACAATTGACGAGACCATCAGTCCTAACGAAATGCCTACGGCTGCGGTCAGTAGCATCGCCCAAAGCTGCGGAATCCCGCCCAACTCCCCCGGCATCGACATAAATCCCAGCAGATCAAAGATCTTCAGCGGCAGGAACAGCAATAAACACTGAACCGTTACGATGAAGCCCAGCACGAAAAGTTTGGATAAAAGATAGGGGACGATACCCAAATTAAACATCCGCTCGCGGCGGTACACAGGTTTTTCGCGGATGATCTCACGCGCTGCGACCGACGTCCCGAACCAGATCGCAACCAAAGACACCACGAAATAGACAAAATCGCGTGGCTGGTCCGCGCCCATGACCAGAAACGTGAGCATGGCGATGATCGGCGCCTGTATCAACAGAATCGCTAAATTCAGCTTGTCCTTCAGCAAAACCTCAAAGTATCTTCTTGAGAGTACAGCCCACTGTCGAATTGCGCCCAAAAGGCCGAGCCGGCTCTTCTTGGCCACGCCCGCCTGTTTCATCTGGCCCAAATTGCTAAGCGGCTCATGTACAAAGCGCTTATACTGCGGTGCTTGCAAAAACTTTTGACGCCAGTCCTCAGCGATCTTCTCGGTTGCCGCTACCCGAGCCGCGTCTCCGTCTGCCATCGAGGCCCCGACCGGTGCTTCAAGCTTTTCATATAGCTCCTTGAAATTCTTTGCACCCAAATATGTAAGAGCTTCCTCGGGGGGACCGTAATAAACCAACCTTCCGCGAAGCAAGATCACGATCTTATCGAAAAGCCTGATGTTCTCCATCGCATGAGTTGTCATTACGACGGTTCGGCCGGACTCCGCGATCTGCCGAAAAAGCCGCATGACCTTGTCTTCAGTGGCGGGGTCTAGACCGGAGGTCGGTTCATCCAGAAAGATGACAGATGGTTTTGTGACCAGTTCCACGGCTATCGAAACACGTTTACGTTGGCCGCCCGACAGCTGGTGAATCGGAATATTGCGACTCTCGGTCAGTCCCGTTACATCGAGCACTTCATTGATGATCTGGTCGATCTCACGGCTCGACACGTCGCGAGAGAGCCGTAGTCGTGCGACGTAGTGCAGGGTTCGATAGACCGACAACTCACGGTGGATGATGTCATCCTGCGGAACGTAGCCAATTACATGCCTGAGTGAGTCGATATGACGGTAGAGATCGAGGTCGTTGATCAGCACGTTTCCCTCATCCGCCGGCCTCATGCCGTTGAGCGCGTCGATCAGCGTCGACTTCCCGGCTCCGGACGGGCCGATCAACCCTACGAATTCGTTCGGCTCTATCGAAAGCGACACCGAATCAAGTAGCTTGATCTTGCCCTTGCCCGCTCGGTTGCGAACGGTTTTGGTCAGATTTAGGACGTCGACACGGGTTTTGGAGCGAGTGTCGAACACGCCGATGCTGCCATTTGCATCCACGCGGAGCAGGAACGACCCGATCTGCACTGAGTCTTCCGGCCGAATTGCCTGCCGCGACACCCGTGAACCATTCACAAAGACGCCGTTCGTCGAATTCAGGTCCTCGACAAAGATCTCGCCCCCCGAACGTACCAAACGCGCGTGTTTATTAGAGATCTGAAGCCCGTCAAGCGTTATCTCGTTCGCCGACGTACGGCCGATCCTCAGTTCATCCTGATCGCCGAACGCCAAGGACATCAGGAGTTGAGGCTCAGAAGAACTTGCCGTTGGCTTTACCGCAGACCCATCCATCCGGAAGACCATTGTCTTTGACGAAGCTTCTGCACCGACGACACTCTGCGACTCGGGAATTGCACGCTGCCCTGCCAAATCCGAACCGACAGGGGGCGGTCGATCCAAAGATTCAAATCGCACGATCGGCCCGCCCATTCCGAACTGGATCTCATCGCCGTGATACAGCGGCACCGGGGTCGAAATGCGCTGGCCGTTTACAAGCGTTCCGTTGAAGCTCTTATTGTCGGCCACCATGAACTCACCATTCTCCACGGTGATCTGTGCATGCCGCCGTGAGACGGTCGCCGACGATGCATCAAATATGATCTCGCAGTCCGGCTCCCGGCCTATCCAAATACCTTCAGTCGTCAGCGGGAATGCGGGTCTTCCGTGTGTGTCCTTGAATGCGAGGCTAGCCTTGAGCGTGGTGGGTGGCCGCTGTTGCGGTGATGCTGCGGCGGGGGGGGAGCGGGACTGAACCGGGAGCGGCAATGGGCATTAGCGAAGGGGAAGGGGTCTGCGATATTCTCTCGGCCTGCCGCGCGGCGGGTTGGGCAGCGTCAGAGAACGTCTCGAACCAGACGACTCGAAGTACCGGCCCGTCCTGCCCGAACTGAAGTGCGGAACCAACTTGGACGTCTGCGGCCCCAGAAACGCGCTGCCCGTTGATGAACGTCCCGTACGACGAGTTCAGGTCGACGAGCACCCAGTTTCCGTTCGACCACCTGAGCTCCGCATGCCTTCGCGAGACCATCGGGTGCCTCGTCGAATCAAAAGCTACATCGCATCCGAAGGCGTCCCGGCCAAAAACAATAGAGTCTTTCGAAAAAGACTGCTCGGTAAGTTGCTGACCGTCAGCACGCTCTTCGGCAAGGATAATGTTCATTGACAGGGCGGCATGAAGTTTCTCGATTTCGGATAAATTCTAACCTAACTTTCCTCAATCACGAAACATCCGACTCTGCGGAAAATCTCCACAACTCACGGCCATCGCATTGTGGAATAAATCCCCTTTTCATGGACTAGCGAAGCTGAAAAGGCCCCAAATACAGGTTCCGGCGGTTGGCACACGCTTTGCCATCATCCTAGCGGTCAAAAAGGTTTTCGCAATCGCGTGAACGTTTTTTGGAGCTTTAAATAACGATGACGCCCACAACATCAATAGCCATTTCCACAAATCAGATGAGCGTCGCGTACGGCGTTCATCTAAATGGCCGCGAACAAAAGGAACGAATCCTGATCGTTGATGACTCAGCGGTAATCCGCCGATCGTTTGCGAAATACCTCGGCGAACAGTACGAATGCGACGAGGCCGAGTCGGTGCTCGAAGCATTCGCAAAACTCCGCGGCAACTCATACCAACTGGTAATCACAGATATCATCATGCCCGGCCTGTCCGGCATTGAACTTCTGCGCAAGGTTATCGAGACATACCCGGGAACGGCCGTACTCGTTGTCTCCGGAGTTGACCGGCCCCAGCGGGCACTCGATGCTGTCCGTCTGGGTGCGTTTGATTATCTTATAAAGCCCTGCGAGCCCGAAGTTCTGCAGCTTACCGTTGAAAGGGCGCTCGAAAGGCGGTCTTTGCTGATCAATGCTCAGAAGTACAAGAGCGATCTCGAAGAGCGCAATCAGGAACTTGTCGAAGGTAAGGCCCAACTCCAGCGGCTCCAGGCTCAGATCGTCCACAGTGAAAAAATGGCGTCGATCGGCCAACTCTCCGCCGGCATAGCTCACGAACTGAACAATCCCGTAGGTTTTGTTTACGGAAACCTCGATCTGCTGACCGGCTGCATCAACGACCTGCTCACCCTTTTGAAGTTCTACGATGCCGCCAGCCACACGAGCGATGTCGCTGAAACAGCTCAAAGGATCAAGCAGGAGATCGCCTATGAAAGAACGCTGGCCGATCTGTCGTCCATAATCTCCGACTGCCGCGAAGGGGTCGAACGTGTCCGAGATATCGTTCAAAATTTGCGAACTTTTTCCAGGCTTGACGAAGCTGAGTTCAAGAGAACTGATATCAATGAAGGAATAGATTCCACGATTCGACTTCTCTCACGGTATTTCAGCGGAAGCGAAGTTCGCCTCATACGAGAATTTGGCGAGCTTCCTTCCGTGGATGCATTTTCCGCCCAGTTAAATCAAGTGTGGACAAATCTGCTTGTAAACGCCGCACAATCCGTGACCGCGACGGGCGGCGACGTAAAGATCGTCACGTCGGCAGACAGCGACTCGATAACGGTCTCGATCAGCGACACCGGGGAGGGCATTCCCCCCGAAAACCTTAGTAAGATATTTGACCCGTTCTTTACGACGAAGCCTGTAGGCGAAGGGACCGGCCTCGGCCTTTCGATCACCTTTGGCATTGTTCAGCGCCACGGCGGCACGATCAGTGTAGATTCGGAGGTCGGCAAAGGAACGACCTTCACCGTCTCGCTCCCCATGCAGCCCAAGCCGCATAGCAACGCAGATAAAAGCCTTGACACTTTCATTCATTCAATAAACAATTATGCTGTATAAGATACTCTACGTTGATGACGAAACCGCAAACTTGCGATTGATCGAGCGGTTACTCCGCGGAACCTATGAGGTCATCACGGCCGCTTCGGGAGCCGAGGCCCTTGAGTCTCTTTCGCTTCACGATATATCGCTCATCATCTCTGATCAGCGGATGCCCGGCATGACCGGCATCGAATTTCTCAAAAAAGCCGCCGAGCTGCGACCTCAAACGGTCCGCATAATGCTTACCGGCTACACGGACGCCGAAGCACTTGTGGAAGCGATAAATTCAGGCGTAGTCTATAAATACGTGACCAAGCCCTGGGATAATGAGATTTTGCGGCAAACCATTAAACGGGCGCTTCAGCATCATGAAACCCTTAAAGCCCAACGTCAGCTGCAACTTCACAACGAACGCCTGCAGGCACGCCTCACGTCGATGAAGGCCGGGATCGTACGGATCATCGGGGAAATGCTTGATATCAAGGATCCCCAGGCCCGGAGTCATGCTGAACGCACCAGCGAGCTAGCGGTCGAATTAGGACGCAAAATGAATCTGGGCCGGGCCGACCTCGAACAGCTCTCGCTGGCGGCGTTTCTCCATGAGGCCGCGGACATTCGCATACCCAGCCACGTAGTATTCAAGGATACGCCGCTGACCGCTATCGAGCGACAGATAGTTCAGCAAACCTTCGAATTGGGCATTCAGTTGCTGGAAGGTATCCCGGAGTTTGAAGAAGTAGTGGAGATCCTTCACTTTAATCACGAGAATTACAACGGCTCCGGATTTCCGATGGGTTTTTCCTACGACCAGATACCGTTGTTTGCACGTATCATAGCCGTAGCAAATGCCTATGACACGCTAACGTCGCGAACGGCTAACTCGCGACTGTCGCCGGAAGATGCGCAAAAACGCCTGAGTTCAATGTCGGGAACAAGGCTCGATCCGATGGTTGTGAACGCTTTCTGCTCGCCGGAATCGGCGATACCGATGAGTAAAATCGATTTGGAAACTGCCTGCGCATAGGCAGATCTGAATGAGTCTTGGCGTGGCACCGATGCTGGGCGTGTCCCCTCAGATATAGAAAAAGGGTTACTACAAACCTCCGCACCCGGTTGAACCCATCAGCCGGGCTTTTTTATTCGTCCCGTACGAGCCTGAATCCTAAGCCGGGACTACGGGTTGAACCCGCAAGGTCCGTGCGAAACGTCGAAGTGATGCGATCGTCACCGCTGGATTTGTAAAAGGCTCCGCCGCCGCGAACCATATAAAAAGGTTCTGCACGGGGCACGATCTCAAACGGGCTGCCGGGGTAAGCCATTGCCTCAGTCGACGTCCATTCGAAAACGTTTCCGATCAGGTCAGCAACGCCCCAATCGTTTGGACACGATTGCTCACCCACGTTCTTTGGTGAATTGTCGATGTGGTCCAGAAACGCGCATTTCCGATCCCATTTATCGCCCCAAGGGTATACGTTATTTTTCGCGCCATTTCGCGCCGCATATTCCCACTCGATCTCAGTAGGCAGACGATAACGGAGGTTGTCGCGTTCCGAGAGCCACTCGGCAAAAGCCTTCGCATCCTCCTGACTAACGTAACGCACGGGCATCTTTTCTTCGCCGGGACGCGGTTTCTCATTTTCCCAGTGAACGGGCATCGGCCGATGCCCAGTTACTTCAATAAATTCATGGTACGACTCGTTTGTGACTTCGGTCTTGTCCATCCAAAAACTGCCGACGGTCTGCGGATGTTCCGGCTTTTCATTCTCACGTCTCGAGTTACTTCCCATCGTAAACGAGCCGCCTGGAATCTGAACCATCTCAGCTCGTATCCGTGGCTCCGGCTTTGTAACCGGCGTCGGTTTTGCCGTATTCGCTACATTTCCTGAATCGACCGTACTGCCGGCGACGCCGGAGAATGCCCCTGCCATGTAGAGCCCCGCAACTCCAAATCCACTGATAACGAGAAACAGCAATGCACCGGCGGTGCCAAGCACCACAGGTGAAAAGAGCTTGTTCTTTTTCGGTTGCGACGGAACATCCACAAACTCGCCGGTTTGGTTCCCCTGCACGCGCGTCTTAAGCATTTCAGGATCGTGGTCCTGAGTATTCGAAAAATTCTGCGGGGTATTCGGCGAGATGCCGCCGGGATACGCGATCGTGGCCGCAGGCGGGCGCGGGATTGCCGAAGATGAACTTTGTAATTCGGCGACGACCTGCTTCGGCTTACCGTCGATCACGACATCGCCATACCAATCCTGGTAACCTTCTTTACTGATCTTTAGGTTGTGCGACCCGCTTTGCAGGCCGTTCAGAGTGATCCACCCGTCGTCACGGCTCTGGCCCACCGGCACACTGTCGACAAAGACGAGTGACTCAGGCGGGTCAGTCTTGATGTTGACCGCGGCCATCTGGCCCGATGCACCTGAAGCAGTGTGAATCCCGATTGCCGACGGAAAGATAGCTTCGCGAAGGTCGGCGATCATTGCCTCGACCGATTCGGTGCGTTTGTCTTTCTCTTTGTGCAAGGTACGGAGAACCGCAGCCTCAAGCTCAGGCGAAATCGTTACGCCGACCTCAGAGAACCTGGGAGCCGGATCGCTGATGTGCTTTTTCATGATCGCAGGTATCGATGAACCTTTGAACGGCACATCGCCCGCCAACATCTGAAATAGAATCACTCCCAGGCTGTAGATGTCTGAACGCGAATCAGGTTCATCGTCTGCCCACTGCTCCGGCGCCATGTAATAAGGCGAACCCATGAGGCCCGTCGTCTGAGCCTGGATGAACGATCCGAGAAGCTCGCCCGATTTGATCTTTGCGAGTCCAAAATCGAGTATCTTGACCGCTTGCGACATGTTCGGCTTGCCCGAGCAGATCATAATGTTGAGCGGTTTTAGATCGCGATGCACGATTCCCTGATGATGAGCCGCGCCTACTCCGGAGCAAATGGCTGACATCACTTCGAAAGCCTTTTCGGGGTCGAGGACTTTCTCGCGGGTCAGAAGATCATGAAGAGCCTCGCCTTCGACATATTCCATCACGAGGAAGGGTATCGACCCGGCCAGCACGCCGTAGTCGGTCACGGCGACTACGTTTTGATGACGGATCGCCGCTGCTGCCAATGCTTCTTGTCGAAATCTGGTAACTAGCTGAGGATCGTTGCCGACCAGGTCAGGCAAGATTATCTTGATGGCAAGCTGAGTCTTGAGGTATGCATGCCGTGCTTTGTATACGACGCCCATACCGCCCTGCCCAAGACGAGATTCGATCTGATACTTACCCTCAAGTACAGGCTCGCCCGGAATGGTATGCATTGTCGGCATCCCATCCTTCGGACAGGTCGCGACATCATCGCCGTAGCAGTTTTTACAAAGCTGACACTCTTTCATCTTTCATCCCCCGACCCGACTGAGCTCTTACATGGAGGGAATCGTATTACATTGACACTCTTCGCATGATATTTTGCGGCACTGCGCCCTACGATAATAGTTTTTTTACGCATTTCAAGCAAGGTTGAGCATGTTCCGGAGCCTACTCAACCACTGAAAAGCATTAACCGCGAACCACGATATTAACAAGCCGTTTTGGAACTACTATCACCTTAACTACGTCGCTTCCGCCAATATGTTCCCTCACCTTCTCATCGGCGAGCGCCATTTGCTCGAGCGCGTCGTTCGCAGAATCCGATGCGGCGAATATCCGCGATCGAAGTTTTCCGTTGATCTGAACGGCAATCTCGATCACATCTGCACGAGCAAGGTCTTCGCTGAAGACCGGAAAACGTGCCCCGTTCGCGATCAGTCCATTTTCGTTCCCCACCACGTTTGAATAGAGCTCCTCGGCAGTATGGGGAGCAAAAGGAGCAAGCATCAGCAGCATGCTCATGATCGATTCCTTTACGGCCGCAACATCCTTAGCGGCAGCTGTATCGGGCTCGAGCTTTGCGTCGTATAGCGAGTTCAGAAGTTCCATCAGGCCTGCGACGGGTGTGTTGAACTGCAGCGTGTCCAGGCTTTGATCGACCCGCTGGATCGTCTGGTGCGTCTTCTGCCTCAGCATTTTCGCGGCTTCGGATAATTCAGATTGCGATGAAAGCGCCGGAAGCTCTCCCGTTATCGCAAAACGCCACTTACCGACGAACCGCCATAGCCGCTGCAGAAAACGAACCGCTCCCTCAATGCCTGCCTCGTGCCATACCAACTCGTTATCGACCGGCGCCGCAAAAAGTACGAACATTCTTGAAGCGTCCGCCCCATAGATCTCGACCATCTCGTCGGGGTCTACGCCGTTACCCTTAGACTTGGACATCCGCTCTATGGCGTATTTCAACTCCGTACCGTCGCTCGCACGGGCTCCCGTCATCTTGCCCTTTTCATCTCGCGTTACCTCGACTCCGTCAGGGGGGTAATAGATCCGCTTCCCGCTGGAATCGTCAAAGAACGTCTCGCCCACGACCATTCCCTGCGTCAATAGCCTCTTAACAGGCTCATCAAACTTCACTAGCCCAATGTCCCGCATCACCTTCGACCAAAACCGCGTATAGATGAGGTGCATAACGGCATGATCGTCGCCGCCGATATACTGGTCGACCGGCGTCCAATACTCTGCAACCTCGGGTGCGAACGGCAAGATTTCGTTGTCGTGATCGGTATAACGG
>JACDAK010000176.1 GCA_013695495.1 Blastocatellia bacterium
CCTCAAACCCGTCCTTCTCCGGCATCTGAATATCCAAAAAGACCAGGTCCGGCCTTTTCTCCGCGATCGCCGCCACCGCGTCACGCCCGTTCGTGCACTCACCCACGATCTCCACATCCGCCTCCGGCTTCAAGAACCGCTTCACCCTGTCGCGCGCCAAACTTTCGTCGTCAACTATCAGCGTCCGAATGCTCATTCAGCCTCCCTGAAAGGGATCGCAAGCCTCACCGCCACGCCCTCCGTCTCACCATTAGTTATCGCGAACCGCTGCTCGTCCCCATACAAATGCCTCAGCCGACGCCGCGTATTAGAAAGCCCAACGCGCTCTTCCACACCCTCCGCAGACCCAAGCCCGCGCCCGTCGTCCGTTACCGCCAACTCAAGCTTCCCGTTCTTTCGAGCTGCCGAGATCTCTATCGTCCCACCCTCCGACCGCGGCCCTATCCCATGCTTTATCGCATTCTCCACCAGCGGCTGCAAGATCATATTCGGCACGCTCGCATCCAATACCTCTGGTGGTATCGAAAGATTCACCTTCAACCGATCATGAAACCGCATCTGCTCGATCTTCAGATACTTTCCCAAAAAATCCAGCTCCTGCCTCAGCGGCACCTCTTGCACCTCCAAACTCTCAAATGAAAGCCGCAACAGGTCGCTCAGGTCCGTCAGCATCCGATCCGCCGAGTCGGGGTCCGTATGCATTAGCTCTGATATCGCGTTCAGCGTATTGAACAAAAAATGCGGATGCAGCTGCATCTTCAAAACCTGCAGCCGCGACTGCGCCAGCCTTGCCTCCAGCTGCGACGTCGTCAGCTCCCGCTCCCTGTATTTCTGATAGTTCGTAAACGCCGATTTGATCCCGACCACGCCCCAGTAGATCAAGATGCTCAAATGCAGATTGATAAAAAGAAAGAACTGATACGCCTCCCAAAAGCTCGCAAACGTTCGTCCCGGCGGGTAACCCATCCGCGTCAGCAGCACCGCGTCCACGGCCAGCACGACCAACGCGATCACAAAACTCGCCGCGATATGCACCGGCACCGATGTCTTCCACTTCCCGTTCTCAAACGGAAATCGCTCTGCCAAAAACAGTATCACCGGGCTCAGCGCAAACCACACATAACCCGAAACCATCTGCCAAGACAATATCTGCCAAAATGGCACCGGATTGCGCGAAAACTGATTCTGCAGCGAAAACTGCGACGCAAAGAAAAACCCGAACAGCGTCCAGAGCCCAAACAGCCCCAGCCATTTGATCACGCGCCTGCGGTTCTTATCAGGGGGACGTTGCATGCGTTGTAAGATTCACACGAGATAGTGCGGGAGGGCAAGGGTAAGGTGACGAACCGAAAGTTTACGAGGTTGAAGCGATGTTTCCGTTGATCGGCTCTTCCTTGAGCCGCTCTTCCAGCAGCCTCGTAGAAACCGTCAAAAAATCCTGCGCAGTTAACATCATCCGGCCGCACCGTAAACAGATCACGAGACGGTCGCTCCCATGCAATGCCGTCAATATCCGATTCAGCTCCGCATACCGCGGCCCCGGCGTCAGGTTCCGCTCCACCAGATCAGATTGCTGGATCGTCGGCAATATTCCGGATAGCACTGCATCGCCGATAAATGGTGCCATTGGGTGCCGACAAGAAGATCGCCGCTTCTATCACCTCAACGGCAAACGGCGCGGGATGCATCGACGAATTGATCAGGAATATCTCTTGTTCGGCTCCGATCCGGCCGGCATCAGCCTCCATCGCACCGGTCGCGAGCATTTTTACTAAGGCATGTAGATCCTTCAGGACGGCGCGGGTAAACGAGCGCAGGTTGGATTCATCTGATCCTGTGAACCTGTTTTTCACCCATATTAGTGGGAGCCAGATCATATAGGACAACACCGGGTCTGTAAATATTTTTCGCGTGCTAACCGAACGGCCCCTTTCGGTCAAACTTTCGCCTGCTAACCACCAATTGTCCCTCGGTCCACCTCAGCTTTCTAAAACCCAGCAGATGAAAGATCTGCATTGGAAAATATCGCGCGACTGTCGTGTCTATCTCAAGCACATCCGCATTCTTCTCGCTCCGCCTCACCCCCGGCAATATCGGCATCAGATCACCGACCCTGAGCCGCCTCAGCACCCCCGACAACCATATCCAAAACGGCGCAACCTCCCGGCCGATAAAAAACCCGTCCTCGCCCAGCTTCTGATACAGCGGCATCAGCACCAGCCCCGTCTCCGGCGCTTGCACCTCAAGCCCGTTCTGCGTCGCCAGCACCAGCCCACGTTTCACCGTATCAAAATTCTCAAAACCCGGCCGCATCGCAAATACGTCGCCCTCTTCGATCCCTTGTCGATACCTCACTTCAACGATCCGCTTCCGCCCCGTCGCCTTCGCCAACGTCGCCTCCGCCTCATCAACCGGCAGTTCAGCCGCAGACGCGATTCCCGAATGCACCAGTGCAAGCGTCACCAACGCCGCATGCGTCCCCACCGTCGAGTCCGCATAATGCTGCCCGCCCTCAAATCCGAGCGTGACCACCCCAAGATTATTCAAATATTCAAGCAGCGTCCCTTCAAGCTGCTCCTCTATCCCCAGCAGCACCGTGATCGGAAACTTCTGCGCAAACGCCCGGTTCCGCAGCGTGTCCCCCATGGTCGCGAACGGCACCCCCTCCGCCGATGTCGAATGCAGGTCGATCGCATACACCTCATCCCGCGCCGTCGCGAGCAAAGGCACGAGTACCTTCAACAGCTCAGCCTGTTCCCGGTCCTCAGCCAACTGCGGCGGTATCGCCGTATCCGGCAAGTTCCTGATCACATTCGCACCCGACCAATGCCGATTCAGGTCCGCATCGATAAAACGCACACCCGTAGCAACCGCCCGCATGTTCCCTGCCAAAAAATACACCCGCCCCCGTAGCAACAGATCCCGCTCTTCAACCACCGCCGCCACACGCCTAAGCGCCGCAACGCCCGCCGCCTCATTCCCGTGAAGGCTGCCAAAAACGATCAGCGTCGGCCCCGATTCGTCGCCTGCAAATCGGGCGATCACGTGCTCCGCATCCGCATTCGAGTGGTCATTCATCTTCTGCTATACTTGCGTGCATTGTCGAGTTTTATCCCGCTTTATGCAACCATCCAGCACCTCAGACGCACTTACCGGAACGGTCAAGGGACCCGGCGAACTCCCCCACGAATTCGAGTTCATCACCACCGATAACGATCGCACACGCATCGGCGAGTTCGTCTATTACTCCGCCGACGTTGGCGGCAAACCGCGCTCTATCATCGGCGTCATCAACGCCCGCGAACTCGTCCGCTCGCTCCCCGACACATTCTTTCGCGACCCACGCGTCGCACCGCTCGATGTCGCCTCGTTGATCAGCCCCGGCTCGGCCGATGCCGAGATATATCAGATCACCGCCTCCACCATCGGCTATTTCGACACCGCGCTCAACGACTTCGTTAACCCTCGCATTCCCCCAAAACCTGGAATGCCGCTCTACCTCGCATCTTCCGACACCCTCGCCGAAATGCTCAGCCCCAAGCGCTCCGGCGACCACGGATCAGCCGCCATCGGCAGCCTCCTGACCCGCGACGCTGGCGAGGTCCCGATCGTCCTCTCCGTTAAAGACGTCGTCTCGACCCATCTCGCGATACTCGCTTCCACCGGCTCCGGCAAATCCTACACCGCCGGTGTTCTGATCGAAGAGCTTCTTCAGTCCTACAACCGCGCCGCCGTCCTCGTCGTCGACCCCCACGGCGAGTATCACACAATGGCGTCCATTCAAGGCGACGAACGCTTCGCCGGACCCGACGGCTACCGCCCCGAAGTCAAGATCTTCAGCCCCGACAAGATCAAGGTCCGCTTCTCAACCCTCACCGAAGCCGACATCAAATATCTCCTCCCCGAGGGCACGTCCGACAAAATGCTCCATTTCCTCCGCCAGGCGTTCCGCAGCATGACAGACAAGCACAAGGCGGAGGGCCGCCGCGATTATCTATACAGCTACCACGACCTCCGCGACGCCGTGACAGAGCAGCAATACGGCAAAGACGACAAAGACGCGGGCGACGGCGGTAACGTCTCATCCATCCAGGGTCTCCTCTGGCGTCTCGACTCCCGCTTCGACCGCACCGACGGCATCTTCAGCTCGCATGAGCATCTTGAACTCCAGGAACTCTACAAACCCGGCCGCGTCACGATCCTCGACCTCTCCGACATCGAGCAGAACGAACAGCAGGTCATCGTCGGCACGCTCCTCCGCCGCATCAACAAAGCCCGCGTTATGACCACCCGCGGCGAAGCCGACAAAGGCGAAAACTTCCTCGACTACCCCGTCTTCACGCTCCTCGAAGAAGCTCATCGCTTCGCCCCAGCAGGCGCCAGCGTCGTGTCAACCAACGTTTTGAAACAGATTCTAAGCGAAGGCCGAAAGTTCGGCGTCGGCATCGGACTCATCACCCAACGCCCAGGCAAGCTAGATCAAGACGTCCTCTCACAGTGCATGACCCAGATCATCATGCGCATCGTCAACCCCATCGACCAGCAGACCATCGCCCAGTCCGTCGAAGGCGCGGGCCGGGCCATGCTCGCCGAACTCCCCGCACTCACCAAGGGCCAGGCGATCATCTCCGGCGTCGGCATCAACACCCCCGTAATGTGCCGCATCCGCCCCCGCATCACGAAACACGGCGGCGAAACATTCGACGCCCCCGCCGAATGGCTCCGCTGGCACTCCTCGGGCGAATCCGCCAAACGCGACCAAGACAACGCCCCCTACCTAAAACCAACCTCCGAAAAAAAGCGCGAAAAATTCGGCGACGTCCGGATCTAACCCAACCGGCAAAACAACCGGCAAAATTTGCGAAATCTCTCAAGGTTTCAACATATTCAACTTATAAAGCTCCTGCCCCTCCGTCCCTATCAGATCTTTCCGCACCAGCAGGATAAGGTCCACGCCCGGCCGCAGCCCGTACGACGCAACATAAGCATACTGCGCCGAATATCGCCGAATCACCTCAGCGTCCTGCTGCCCCTTCTTTGCCACGATCATCTCAGACCCGCGCGGCTCCACCGGCCGCCCGTGAAACACCACCCGCGGCCGATCCTTTGTGTACCACACCATCGGCCAATAGTCCGACGATATCACATCCACCGCGGCATCATTCCCCTTTCCGCTTAGCTCCGAAAATCGTTCGATCTCGCCGATCAGGTCATGAAACTCCCGCCGCGTATGCGCATAAACATACGCCGCACCATTGTCGTCATACCGAATAAAATTCAGATCGTATGTCTGATACGCCAGCACGACCGATGCCCCGATTCCCAGGATCGCCGCGATCCATTTAGCCTCCCGCTGCCCGGCCGCGGCGATCTCGTTTATCGCGTACCCCGCAATAATGCACATCGGCAGCAGAAACGACAACATCAGCCATGGCGTCTTATAAGGGATGATCGAATAGGCCATCAACAGCCCCACACCCCACAACGCCGTAAACAGCGCGAAGCGGTGCCGCCCAAGCACGAAGGCGATCACAACCCCCACGCCCGCCAAAATAAATATCGGCGCCTCCAACTCCATCCCCCATTTCAGATAAGCCCAAGGCCCATTCTGCGTGTGGTCGCTGCTACCCGTCTCTGTCCAGATCGCATAAGCTTCGAAAGCCTTTTGAAACCCCTCTGAGTAACTAAAATATGACGTAAAGAACAAAACGTTCAGGTAAACGAATGCAAATCCCGCCGCCAACAGCGCAAGCACCCTATCTATTCCTGTACCCAACGCCTCACTAAAATTCGCCCACGTCAGCGGCCACGTCGAACGCTCATCCTCTCCCAACGGACCCACCATCTTCGGATACATCTGCCGCCAGATCCAAACACAGCCCACGGCGATCGCCATTGTCCCCAGCGTGATAAACGCGGTCTCCTTCGTCGCAAACATCAACGCCGCACTCGCCGACGCCAGGATTAGATAAACCGGCCGCCCCTCGCTCCATGCCCCCAGCATCCTGATCACCAACCCGATCAACACCAACGACACCACCAGCAGCAGCCCCGCTACAAAGTAATACGTCAAATCACTGTCCTCGCCCGCCGCCGCCGCCAAATTCAACGTCGTCGGATAGAACGAGATCAGCATCAGCAGCGCCAGCCACCCATACGCGAATGGCCCCGCCTTCTCCCGGTCAATGAAATAAACCGCCGCCAGCGCGAACGCCAGCGCCAAAAACACAAAAAATATCTCGTGAATGAAATACCGCGAGATAAACACCATCCCCGGCGAAAGGCTCAAAAACAAAGCCGCGAACAGCGCCCCCGTACGCCCGATATATCGGCTCAAAAACAGCGCCAGCACAACCATCAGCACGCCGAATATCGCCGTGCTCAACCGCACCGGCACCGTCTCAAGCCCAAACCATTTTGCAAACGCCAGCGAAATATAATAAAGCGTCGGACCGTGATAATTCGACGGGTCATACCGGTAGATCCCCTCGCGAAACAACGTTGTAAGGAAAAATCCGTTCACACCCTCGTCATGATGAAGCGGCTTCAGCTCAAGCCAAAAAAAGCGCAAAAAAGCCGCAACCGCCACAACCAGCGAGCTGCTCAAATACCACATCTTGTCCGAAAATATCGGCACCGCTCTCGCCGACGTCTCCGTCTCCGGCGTCGCTTCTTGCTGCTCCGTCTTTTTCGCTTTCTTCGCCATTACATCAATCCGTTATCCGGTAAACTTGATATTCCCCCGACTGCGCCGTTATCGGATACTGCCTGAAAAAATCTTCATTCGGATTCAACGAAGAACGCTCCACAGGCGACACGATCACATATTCCACTCCCCACTTCCTCATCAACTCCTTCGCCTGCGGCCCGCCCCCGTATATCGTTTTAATATCCTGCTCGCGCTCCCTGTAATCGATCCCGTGCGACCCCAAATGGCCCGTGTACCTCATCAGCGACGGCCGTCCCGATAGCACCACCGCCGAGTTATAGGTCGGAGCATTCACGAACAACGCATCCCTCTGCGTCGTTGCCTTTATCCTGTCCGCCACCGCGACCGCGTCAGGGCTAAAAACGTTCCAATTGATCTGGCTCGTCGATACTCGCCACACATCCAACGCCCCCGCCGCCGTCAGCGAGATCAATAGCACGGCCGCCGCGATCTTATAAGCCGTCGCCTGCCGCCAGAGCCAAGCCAAAAAAAACGCAATAAAAGCCGCCGAAACCACATACCAATAGACAAGCAGCTTAATGTTGTCCCACGCCCAAGGCGCAAACTTCAACGAGTTCCCCGCAATAAAAATAAATACGAACGGCACCAAAAACAGCGCCGCCTTCAGCCCGTCCCGATACGCCGCCGCCACAGGCTTAAGTTTCGCCTTTTTCTTCTTGCTGTCCGGGTCCGGCTCAACCTCCCGCCGGCCCGATCTGATCAGCAGATAAACCCCCGCAGCTATTGCCGGAATCGCGATCCCGGTATTCTTCACCCAAAACCAAACAAACGATTCGCCGCCCTTCTCCCACCCAAAATGCCACGCAAAAAATTCCGTCGCCTTGCTCGAACTCCCCGTCATCGACCAGACCAGCTCCGGCACCGCGACCAACCCCACCGAAACGCCAAACACTGCCATCGCAGCAACAAAGTCGGCACGCGGCTTTAGCATCATCAAGAACACGCTGACGATAAAAAGCACCATCAGGCTGTGCAGATGCACCATCACCAGCAGCCCCGCGAGCAGCCCTATCACTACCAGTCCTCGATTCTCCCGAACGATCCCCGCGAATGACGCCGCCCGGGCGCCAACCGCTTCCTCGTCCCGCCGAAACCTCTCCCACAACCGCTCCAGCACCATCAGCGTCAGCGGCATCCCCAATAGCAGCCCCCGCTGCGTTAAGAACAGCGACGTCATCGAGTTCCCCCACTGAAACCCTTCTCGGAGCGTGTAATCTCTAGGCATCTGCCCCAAAAATTGAAAGAACCCCGCTGACTGTCCCCACCAACCCGATAAAAACCACAAAAACCCCAGCCCGCCGCTAAACATCAGCAGCAACGGAGCGATCTTCGCGGCCACCCGGTCACCAACCAGCAAAAATACGAACCGCTCAAGTATCACTACCAGCGAAAACGCCCACATCACATTCTGCGCATGCATAGCGTCCCTGATGCTGATCCCGAACATCACAAATCCCGCCGTAACAAGGTCCGCAATAAACGGATACGAAAACGTCGTCCCCGCAAACGAGGGATTCTGCGGCGGGAAATTGTTCCCGTCAACAAACGATGTGATCGCCCCTAGATGAAACGGCAGATCCCCGAGGTTGTGTGACCCGCCGGTAAAAATCCCACCGTCCGTAACCATCATCGCCCGGTCAAAAAAGAACAAAAACAGCAAAAAGAACAACGTGTAATACGCAAACCGCGCCCCCGCGGCCGAATTCCAAGTTCCAACGCGGTTACGGGCCAACGCCCGCTCCTGTTCAAACGCCGCCCCTGTCGCACCCTTCCTAAGCAGCACCACCGGCAGCATCGCCAAAACGAACGCTGCTCCCGCCGTCACCGTGCTGAACCCGAACAAGCTCGCCAACACGAACGCCGCCGTCCCAAATAAAACCGAGCCGACCGCGCACCCGGCCGCCAGCCGCCACAGCAGGCTCGTCTTAGCCGAGAAAAGGTACGTCAGCCCGGCTCCCCCGACCGACAACGCCAATATTAAAATTAATGAGAGGATCATTCCTATACGCCGAATGGCACACTATAAATTATCTCAAAATGGGGTTTGCACAAAATCAACCGTCCTTACCGCTTTAGTTTCTCCAACGTGAGCGATAGAATATCAGTTTTCGAAATTTAGCTTTACTTTACCTATATGCTCCAGGCAGGAATCGTCGGATTGCCCAACGTTGGCAAATCAACACTCTTCAACGCTCTAACCGCCCAAGAGGCGGCGCTCGCGGCAAACTACCCCTTCGCCACCATCGAACCCAACGTCGGCGTCGTCGCCGTCCCGGACGATCGCCTCGCCGTTCTGGAAACGATGAACAAAGCGCAACGCGTCGTCCCCGCGACCGTCGAGTTCGTCGACATTGCCGGCCTTGTCCGCGGCGCGTCAAAGGGCGAAGGCCTCGGCAACCAGTTCCTCGCCAACATCCGCGAGACCGATGCCGTCATCCAGGTCGTCCGATGTTTCGAAGACGACAACATCATCCACGTCGAAGGCTCCGTCGACCCCATCCGCGATATCGAGACCATCCAGATCGAACTCGCACTCGCGGACCTTGCGTCCGTCGAAAAACGAAAGGAAAAAGCCGCACGCTCCGCCAAATCCGGCGACAAAGAGGCCAGCCGCGAGATCGCCATCATCGAAAAGATCCTCCCCGTGCTCGAAGAGGGCCGCGCAGCCCGCTCCGCCGACCTCACCGACGACGAACGCATCGCCCTCCGCCGCTGGTTCCTCCTAACCAGCAAGCCGACCATCTACGCCGCCAACGTCGACGAAGCCACTCTAGCCGACCCCGAAAGTAATCCCCACGTGCAAAAGGTGATAGCACATGCAAGATCCGAGAACGCCGACATCGTCCCCATCTGCGCCAAGCTCGAGGCCGAACTAGTCGCACTCGACGCCGCCGAACGCGGCGAATATCTCCGCGACCTCGGCCTCGAATCCTCCGGCGTCGATAAGCTCATTAAAGCCGCTTATCACATGCTCGGCCTCATGAGCTATCTCACCGCCGGCGAAAAAGAGGTCCGCGCATGGACCATCCCTGTCGGCACCCGCGCACCCCAAGCAGCCGGCGCCATCCACACCGACTTCGAACGCGGCTTCATCCGCGCCGAGATCGTCTCATACGACGACCTCATCGCCTCCGGCTCAATGAACGCCGCCAAAGAAAAAGGCCTAGTCCGTCTCGAAGGCAAGGATTACGTAATGAAAGAAGGCGATGTCGTTAATTTCCGATTTAACGTGTAACTGATTTCTGATATAATTCTCGTGTTTGCAAATTCGCAAACATCTATCGAACCTGCACGTTAACAAAACGATCAAACTTATACGGAGTAATATTATGAAAACTAGATTATTGATCATTGTTGCGATCATGTCGGTTCTCGGTCTTTCAGCTGCTGCCTTCGCTCTAAATCAAAGTTCGTCCACAACGCCCACGGCAGTCGCCGACTGTTGTAAGAAAGATGGCGATCATGCCTGTCCGATGAAGGCCAAAAGCATGGGCCATGACATGCACAAGGATGAGAACGGCGTGAAATCTTGCCCCATGAAAAAGGGTGGCGCCGCCTCCTCCGCCGATGCTAAAGGGTGCTGCGCATGCTGCACCGATTCCTGCCCGATGAAGAGAGACGGCGCTGTCGTAAAAACTGCCAGCACCGAAGACGATAAGAAATGCCGCGGCTGTGACTGCTGTGCTGGCAAAGAAGGCCGCAAGAACCATGCCGATCACACAGAAGCATAAACTACCTTTAATATGACAGATCATGGGAGTAGTCGTTCATTCGCTGCTCCCTCTTATTTTTTATGCGTTCGATAATCCTGCTCCTATTCGTCATCTCAGTGGCAGTCGCCGGCTTCGCCCAGCCGCCCACAAAAACGACTCTCCGCGGTCAGATGGTCTGCTCCGTCTGCTGGACTGAGACCGACGACCGCAAGAAGGTCCCCTACGGCACCGCCGCAGACATGGACTGCGCCCTCGAATGTTCCGAAATGGACATCCCACAGGCGCTCGCCGTCGAAGACGAAAAAGGATTCACCCTCTACGTCCTCGAACCCGGTACCTACAAACCCGACGGCAAAGATTTCCTCGCCCTCGTCCCCAAAATGGTCGAGATCACCGGAACTCTCCGCACCGAGAACAACAAACGCATCCTTAAAGTCGATGCGCTGCGAGTCCTCGCCGACGCACCGCCGAAACCCGTGCCTGCGTCCAACGATGCATCGCTTACTCTCAGGGATCTTACCGGCACCGAACAATCTCTCGCCGCCTATCGCGGCCGCGTTGTGGTCCTCAACTTCTGGGCCACCTGGTGCGAACCCTGCCGGGCCGAAATGCCCGACCTCGCTGCCATCCAGAACGAATACGCAGCTCTCGGCGTCCAGGTCATCGGCGCCTCCAGCGACCCCATGTCCGATTCCGCCAAGGTCCTCAAGTTCATTCGCGAATACAAAGTCAACTTCCCCGTCTGGCTTGGCGCCAACACCCCCGATATGCAGCGCTTCGGCCTTGGCGAGGTCCTCCCCGCCACCGCCATCATCGACCGCACCGGCAAAATAGTCTGGCGCGAGATCGGCATCATCAAGCCCGCCGAACTCCGCGAACAGCTCGACGCCCTTCTCCTTCCAGACGTCGAAGCCTCCGCAAAAGAAGCTCGGGCAACCCGGCGCCAAAACGCCTCGCTCGTCCCCGCCTGACCGGTCTGACCGGGCGAAGGCCAGGCTGTCCGGGGGACGGCCGATAACCCTAAGAAATTCACCGCCGGCATACGGCTCATCAGCGGCCAAGTTGATCGGGCCGCGGTGCGCTCAACCCTGATCTACCGCCTCCATCCCCGTTTCCACGTGGGCATCGAATACAACCCAAAGGTCGGCGAGGTCCACCCGCTCATCACTTTCATCGCTGTAACGGAAACCATTAACCGTCTCGCCGTCATCCTCGGCATCAGCTCTGATCGCATCGGCACGCCCAGCGGCACCAGCGTTTATGCAACCGTCAGCAAAGACCTACAACACTGGACCGGCCTCCCCATCGCCCCCTACGCCGGCGTCGTCTACGGCTCCTACGAAAAGAAATTCCGGCCCATCGGCGGCCTCAACGTCCGCCTCCCCTACAACGTCACGGCCCTTATGCAATTCGACGGCGTCAAACTCCACCCCAGCCTCACCCACACATTCAACGACACCCACGCCCTAACCTTCCTAATGATCCAAGCCAAAAATCCCGGCTTCACCTACACCTTCTCCTTCTAACCCACCCCTAACTTCTCAGACTTACCAGACTGACCTAGACTCCCTAGACTTTCTAGACTTCCTAGACTTCCCCGACCGATTTCAGTAGAATTATCCCTTCCCGGCGCCTTCGTCTATCGGTTAGGACGCAAGATTCTCATTCTTGAAAGAGGGGTTCGATTCCCCTAGGCGCTACCACCTAATCTGCTTCCGTCGATTTTCATTTGCGTCTTCTTTTTTGCGTCTCCGCGTCCTCGAGGCCAATTTTCTGCAAAGCGGTGATAATGTGGAGAGTATCTCCGAAAACAACTAAAGCCGCCAACTGTAACTCACTCACAGCCAACGACTTATAATCGTCCAAAAATAAAGCATGGTGCCCTCGGTAGGATTCGAACCTACAGCCAACAGAT
>JACDAK010000194.1 GCA_013695495.1 Blastocatellia bacterium
GAATGCCGCAGGTTTACCTTTTCCGCCGCTGACTTTCAACTCTGTATTCGGATCCACCGAAATACCAACGAGTTTCACGTTCTGATAATAACTGCTGCCGTTGCCCGGCTTGATCCCTGAGGCCTTCATCTGGCCTGCGATATACGCCGCCGCCTTTTCACTTCCTGGGCTTCCCGGCCCACGGCCCTCAAATTCGTCGGCAGATATCCGTTTCACCCGTTCCCGCATCTTAGCGGCATCAAAGCGAGCGGAAAGATCCTGACCTAAGGCAAAGGTTGAAAGAAATGCGACTACGACAAATAAGCTAAGTGTTCTCTTCATAGTTCAAGCAGTTTGTAAGATGTCGGCGGCCCGACTCTTAAAGTGGTTTGTAAACGCGTGATTATCCTTTGATAAGGGCCATCGCTTCTGCTCTCGTTCGCGAATCACTTCGAAATCCGCCCAACACGGCCGAAGTGATCGTAATAGCACCGGGTTTCTTAACACCTCGCAGCGTCATGCATGTATGTTCCGCTTCAATCACGACCATCACCCCAAGGGGATCAAGCCCATCAAAAAGCGTATTTGCTATTTGCTGCGTCAAGCGTTCCTGCACCTGCAGCCTTCGTGAAAATATTTCGGCGATCCGCGCAAGTTTTGATAGACCTACGATGCGTCCACCCTTGGGTATATACGCGATGTGACATTTACCGACAAATGGCGCCAGATGATGTTCACATACCGACGCTATCGATATGTCTTTAACGAGCACCATCTCGTCGTGAGAATCGCCCGGTAGCGGAACGATATGCTCTCGCGGCTCCTGCCACATACCTTCGGTAAGCTCAGCATAGAAATCGGCGACTCTGTCTGGCGTTTTTTGTAATCCCTCACGGTCCGGGTCTTCGCCCATACCTTCGAGCATTAGCCGAACGCCCTTTGCGATCTTTTCGCGGTCAACTGATGATGCACTTTTTTCATCCATTGGTTTCTATACTTGGGCCTTAGGCTGCTTTTCCGAATGCCGACCGCGCCGCGGCATTAACCGTTTCGAACGAGACTCCGTGTTCTAATGCCGCCTTGCGCACCTCTTCGAACTCCGGCATCACGTTGACGATCTTGTCATGCATCATTGCAAATTTAACGCAGATTGTGCCGTAATCGGTCTGAACACCTTCGCTCCGACGTTCGAGGCTGTGCCGTTTTATCAATGTGCGCCTGATACCTAGAGTTGTTGTTTCAGTGTACAACATTTCCATTAAACGTTCCTTCACGCTCGGCGTGCAAAGCACTGAGAACACTACACCCGGCCGACTCTTTTTCATGTGGATCGGGGTCAGCCAACAGTCTAATGCGCCAAGCTCAAACGCTTGTTCCATCGCGAACCCCGTCACTTGCGGCGACTGATCGTCGATGTTCGTCTCGAGTAGGATCAATTCTTCCGTCGATCCGCCCGACTTCCGAACTTCTTCACTTTGTCCCACCATGAGCCTGATAACATTCGGAAACCTGTCATATTGCCTAGTCCCGGCACCGTATCCCATCTGTTCAACCTTCATCTCAGGTATGCCGCCGTAACTTGAACACAACGTTGCGATTATAGCCGCACCCGTAGGCGTTATCAGCTCACCTTCAATGTCGGTCGTATAGATCGGAACGTTCCTTAACAATTCCGCCACTGCGGGCGGAGGCACCGGAAATCTTCCATGCTCCATCTCCACAAAACCACTCCCAACGTGGATCTTCGAGCATGCAAACTGCTCAATTCCGAGCATTTCAAATCCCACGCACGCGCCTACAATGTCAGTTATCGCGTCCAGAGCTCCGACCTCGTGAAAGTGTACATTCTTGACCTCGATCCCATGCACCTTGGCCTCGGCCGCAGCCAAGTTGGTGAATATCTTGATCGCCCGGGACTTGACCGTGCCCGACAGATCCGAAGAATTGATGATCTCCTCGATGTGATGCAGATGCCGGTGCTTTGTCTCCTCTGGAACGATCACGTTCACTTTCGCGGCCGAGATTCCAGAGCGATCGACCCTGTCAAAGCTGATGCAGTCGTCAGGAACATTCAACGATCGTAGCTGCCTCAAAAAGTCATCCTGATCCAAACCAAGATCGATAAGAGCTCCCAGGATCATGTCGCCACTGGCACCCGCAAAACAATCAAAATAAAGAGTTCGCATAAAGGCTAAAGTTTAGCCATTGATATTAAAAAAAGAAAACGGTGATGATAGAAGTCCAAGTATGTCTACGCGTTCAAAGTTTAGGTGAAAATATGTCTAGATCATTGACCTTCCATTTGACCCGTATCGTTTTAGTTGGCTTGATCGCTTCGGCCGGTCTTGTTTCAATGGCGTCGAGCACCGAACGGCGCATCCGTTTCGAACGCGGGCGCACGTCAAAACCGTCGAGGGCCGCGTCCCCGACCGGGGGGCGCATCTGCTATGTAGCCGGAGCTCGCCGCGGGCAGCTTCTCGAAGCGTATGTGGTTCTACGACTGGCAAGGTCGTGTTCTTCGAAAAAGCGGACACAAAGATCATTCCGAACGAGTGGAGGTTACGGGCGACCAATCCGTCTGTGTAGATAATCTTGCTAAGGCGTCCGCATATAAACTTACCGTGACCATCCGTTGAATCCTTTTGCACCGACACCTCCCACACCGTATAATCACTGCTTTACTTGAACAATAAAGCAGAATGACGATCAACCAGATTCAGGATTTCCTGCGACAGCAAATTGTCGCATCCGCTCAGAAACATTTCGACATTACGCCTGAGAGTGTCGCGGTCGAAATCCCTCCGAGGCCGGAACTCGGCGACATGGCCTTCCCTGTTGCGTTCGAACTGGCAAAGCTCATCAAACAAACAACCGGTGAGAAACATAACCCGCGGGCACTTGCCGAAGCTTTCAAGTCCGATCTCGAATCAGTGGAGTTTGTTGACCATATCGACATCGCCGGCCCCGGTTATCTAAATGTATTCG
>JACDAK010000203.1 GCA_013695495.1 Blastocatellia bacterium
GCGACATTCTCCGCCACGTAAACCTCACCAAACCTCACGCCATAATTCAACGCCGCCGAAAAGTGCGCGGGTGAATACTTCCGACGGTCGTCCTCGTCCGGAAACGCATAAGACTGCAGCGGATCAAGATGAAAGGCGTTCGACAATGCCTTCGCCGCCCGCGAGATCTGCTCTTCCTTCATCTTTTCAATATTTCTCATGACTTCATTATTTCCGTTTACCTATCATCTCGTCCACTACTTCACTAAATTCAAATATCCCGGTTTTTCCCACGATCCATTCCGCTGCCAATACGGCCCCAATGGCAAAACATTCCCTTGATCGCGCCGCGTGCTCCAACAATATTTGTTCTGCGGACCCGTCGAACCCCACCCGGTGCGTTCCTGGGATGCCGCCCGCTCGCGTTGAAGCGATCTCGAGCTCCTCGTCAACAAACCGCGAAACTCTCCGTTTCAGCTCAAGGGCCGTCCCGCTCGGGGCATCCTTCTTCCGCGAATGATGCTGCTCTTCGATGAACACCTCATATTCCGGAAATTTCGAAAATAGCTCCGCCGCATGCTCCACCACTCGATAATAAAGGTTCACCCCGATCGAAAAATTAGATCCATACACCAACGAACCGTCGCGATCCGCTACGATCTTTTCGATCTCGGCTTTCTCATCATTCCAGCCCGTCGTCCCCACAACTATCGGAACTTTCGCAATGACGCATGCCTCAACATTCCTTCGAACCGCGTACGCGGCGGTGAAATCGATCGCAACGTCCGCAATTTGCAGCGTTTCCGCCAGATCTGCCGCACCCAATCCGCTATGAGATTCGTTGACGGTCACCACAACCGAATGCCCCGACCCCGGCGCTAACCCCGCAATCAACTTCCCCATCCGTCCGTATCCGATAAGTGCTAGTCTCATTGTTGATTCTCGCCCGAACTTTTGAGCATTAGTTCAAAGAGTTCTTCGGACTTTCTTCCTTCACGCACTATCGTTCCAAAATATTCCTTTGCTCCACGTTTCAGTACGAACCGAGCACACGAGAAACAGATCTCGATTTCGACCGTCTCGCCACCAAACTCCGCCCGAATCCCATGATGTGGCTCATAGCAGATTGCCGGTGAATCTTCCTTCGCGGCGTCAGCGTAAAAGGCCTCCAGAACTTCAAGCTTATCCTTCTCAGTCCTGATGGGGATGAGGCGGTTAGGAACGAAAGAGCGACTATCTTCTTCCGATGATTCGTCCTTGTCTATTTCTCCGAGCAAATCGAACCGTTCAGCATTCTCGAGTATTTTTCTAGCTTCAGGCGGAATCGATTCATCAAGGTACTTTCTTTGCTGGGGCGAGAGTTGCAACTTCGGCTTAACTAGACCGAGTCTTGAGAGGTTTGCGGGTCGCATCCGATCTACATCGAATTCTGGAGGTGGAGTCCCCGTCGGAATCTGGCTCTCATCGGAAGCTTTTGATTCTATTCGCGAACATGCCGTGCCTAGAAGTAAGGCAACTAAGAACATTCCGGTCCATACTTTCATGTTAGTCTCCCCAGCTATCAGTTTTCGTACTGAATCTGAATATTAGGTCAACAGCTTCCTCAGCTGAAGCCCCGATCGCCTTCCCAATCCCTCCGTATCCGATACGTGCGATGTTCATTTAATCCTCGATTCCGCGATCATTCAAAATTCATCTGCTGTAATAATGCCATGTATCTCGGATCGCCTCTCAACTCTTTCCATTTAGGATCGACCTTCAAGAAAGTCATTTTCGGGTCGCGAAGTTCAAAACCCTTGTTCAGCCATAGAAAGGTGCGGTCGTCATCGCCTAACCCATGATAAACGAGGGCAATATGATACGGCGGGACGAACCGTTCGGCGGAGCGTTTGAGCAGCATGTTCAGAATTGCCTCTGCCTCACCGCGGCGCTCGGCTTTTGCCAATGCAAAAGCCTCAAAAGCCAACGAAGTGGTCTGTGCAGGGGACAGTTCAGAAGCCCTTCTCGCAGCCCTCACAGCATTCTCATAATCTGCCTTTTCGATATAGGCAGCGGAGCTGAAGAGATAGGGCATCCAGAAATTTGGCGCGACCTCAATCGTCTTCTCGAGTCGGTCCAGAGCCTCATCGACCCTCCCGGCGTGAAGCAAAAACTGCCCTTCAAGCGCATTGCCGAAAGGAAAGACGGGGTCGAGCTCGCGCGAGATCTTCACCCTCGCCAAAGCCTCGTCGTGCCGCCCCAAATTTGAATGCAGGTGGGCATAAAACAGATGGGCCATAGCGTTGTTCGGGTTAAGCTCCAGTGCACGGATGTATCGCCGCTCCGCCTGATTCCATTCCCAATCGCCCCAGAAATATGTCATTCCAAGTCCGCTATGCCCCTCGGACAAGCTTTCGTCAAGCTCTATCGCTTTGAGCAACGCAGCTCGCGACAATCCGAGATATTCCCGCGGCGGCATTTCAACACTCAGCGTCAAAGATCGGTACGCATCGCCGATGCCCGTGTAAGCAAGTGAATAGTTCGGATCGATCTCGATAGCTTCCCTGAAATATTTCAGCCCTTTTTCAACTTCGTCCGGCGTGAGTTTGAATACATGAAACCTTCCTCGGTGATAGAGTTCCCACGCCTCAGGATTCTCGGTCTCCTTTTTACCGAGCATCCGCGAATCGGTCTGCGATAGCCTGAGCTTCAGATTCTGAGCGACGGCTTGGGCGATCTCTCCTTGTATTAAAATAAGGTCAACCGGACGTTTTATGTATTGATTACCCCATATCTGGGCGTCATCACGCGTCCGAATAAGCCGCACATTGATCACTATCTCCTCGCCAACCTGCCTGATCTCGCCTGTAACGATCGCTTCGACCCCCAACTGCTTGCCGATGGCGGCGCTGTCAACTTGCGTGTCCCTGAACCGAAATGTCGAATTTCGCGAGATGACCCTGAGTTCATTTAGTCGGGACAGGCTATTTATGACGCTTTCGGCGATGCCGTCCGAGAGATATTCCGTTTCCGGATTTGGATCAGTGATCGTGAACGGCAGGACAGCAACCGAGCGGATCGGGGTCGTGTTCTCTCCCGTCCAACCGAATGGCCAGTTATAAGCCACGAACGTCACTAAAATAACCAGCCCTGCAATGGCTGCATAGATTGGTTTGAATCGTCCCTTTGGCAATTCGTCCCTCGGGGCATCGCGCGTATCGTCGTCCCCGACGTCTTGCGGCACGCCCGTCACTTCATCTGCTCTTTGGCCAGCCACCTCCGTCACCTGAGCGACGAACTTGTAGCCCCGTCCGGGAATGGTCGAAATAAATCGGTTTTCGCGGTGCTTTTCGCCGAGAAGCCGGCGCAGGGCAGAGATATTTTGTGTGAGATTGTTCTCCTCAACGATTGTATCTGGCCAAACTGCCGCAAGAAGTTCTTCTTTTTCGACCACTTCACCCGCCCGACGGACAAGATGCAAAAGTATCTCGAACGCCTTGGGCATTATCGGCAGGCTTTCGCCGTTTTCGTCGGTAAACACTCGCCGCGACGCGTCCAGACGAAACCCGTCAAAGGCAAAGATCTCCTTTCCTTCGCTATTTTCCGTATCGGGATTCACAAATTTTCACAATTTCTCACACAGATCCTAACGACTTTCACAACGATTTCGGGAATTATGGCACACATCAGCGAGACCGAACAATATCTTGACTGATCAAAAAATGGAACTAAGGAGACAAACGACAATGAAAAACATCACGCAGAACTCACTTTTCAGATTCCTTCTGATCGCAACCTTTATCTCGACCGCTGCTGCTCTCGGCTTTGGCCAAGAAAATCGCGGCGGGGGACGCCTTGCGGGAACATGGGACGCGACGGTCACCATTCGCAACTGTGCAACGGGGGACGCTATAAGATCATTTGCATCGATCGGCACGTTCATCGACGGCGGCACTTTCATCGGCTCGACATCGGGGCTCGCACAATCTCTCCGCACCCCGGAGCACGGCGTTTGGCGCCACGTCGGCAACAACGTCTATCTTATGCGGTTCAAGACCTTCAATTTTGACGCAGCGGGTAATGCCGTTGGCTATCAGGTCGTGGCGCATACCCTGGCGCTAAGCAAAGACGCGAACCAATACTTTTCAGAAGGTTCGGTCCAATTCTATATGCTTGACGGAACGCCCATAATGCAAGGCTGCTCCGATGCAACCGGCTCACGCTTTGGCCTTGACTAATCCAAAAGGCGGCGGGCCAAGCCCACATAAAGCTCCGCCGCCTTCTCAAGATCGCTCTTCAAGACAAATTCATCCTTCGTATGAGCAACGAGGATCGATCCCGGACCGATCAACAGCGGCGTTCCCCAATTCGGCATGTGCGGGATGTCTGTGGTGAAGCGAACGACCTTTCGCGAAAATCCCTCGACCTCATGAAGTTTCACAGGCTCACTGCACGAAAGGACCTCGATCTCGCCGCGGCCGCGAACAATGTTTTCGAGCGCAGTCTCGATCGGCTCGCGTTCGGTCGTCAGCCGGATCAAAAAACCAGCTTCGGCGCGCGGCGGGATAATGTTTAGAGCGATCCCGCCGTTGATCTCGCCGATATTTACCGTCGTTTCGCCGAAAAACTCGTCGTGCGGAAATCTGGTTCGCCGAATATCTTCCAGGATGTCCAGCAGCTTCTCGATCGCCGAATCGCCCTGTTCCGGATACGCAGAATGAGCAGCCTTGCCGCTCGTCTTTATTTTCAGTCGGAAACTGCCTTTTGAACCGATCGCGAGATCGTTGTCCGTCGGTTCGCCGTTGATCATAAACTCGCACTTCGCGGCCAAAGAATGCTCGTTAGCGGCTTTTGCTCCCGTGCTCGAACGCTCTTCTTCGACCGTATAAAGCAACCCGATATCGTTGATTCCATCTTTCCGAAGCTGTTCGGCTGCCATGATCTGAGCCGCGATGATGCCCTTCGCGTCGCACGCACCGCGGCCGTAGATTTTCTCGTCGTCCTCGGTCGGCGAAATGAACGGCGGAACCGTATCCATGTGCGTCGACATCCAGACACGCGGCGTGCCGTTCAGCGTCGCGATCACGTTGTCCTGGTTCGCCGAAACCGGCTGCAATTCCACGTTCCACCCGAGCTCGGTTAGATGATCTCGAATAAAAAATCCCACCGCTTCCTCTTCGCCCGAAGTCGAAGGAATGTTCATCAAGCTTTTAGTTAAGTTAAAAAGATCCATTTTAGTTCTGAGGTAATCGGTCTGCCATCATCGCCTTTAATTCTTTCAGTTCAGTCTGCAGATCGGCAATAGACGGCTCGCCCCGCTCGGGGGCAGTTTCGTTGTCTCTCTGTATAAAGAACGTCGCCAGCGTCGCCGTCATATATCCAAAAACAGCAAATCCGTAAACTCCCAGCATTAAACACAACATTCGCCCTTCTGCACTCTGCGGAAAATAGTCTGTTCCGATCGACGTTATCATCATCGCCGTCCACCACAACGCGTCGGCATAGTTCACAAACCCGCCTTCAACATCCTGCTCAAAGTTGTACATCCCGGCCGCCCCCGAAAAGACCACAATGGCCGTCAGCATAAGAACGTACCCCACCCCCCTTCGGCTAAATGCAGCCCCTAGCGACCGCATCCCGCGGTTCAACGACGTAAGCAGGCGCACCAACCGAAGCCCACGCGCCGCCCGCGCCGCACGAAGCAGCCGGAACGCTTGGAAAGCGCGAAATATACGCAGCGCGGGGAGTGCCAGCGCAAGCAGCGTCAACCAACTCCGCTTGATATAAGTGAACTTCTCCGGTGCTAGTAGCAGCCTGATCCCGTAATCAATCCCGAAGATGATCCAAATGAAATTCGACAGCGTCTCCAGGAAAGGGCTGACCCCCCGCGTCATCTCCAACACGAACAGCGCCAGCCAGATGATGCTCAGCACCAGCATCGGTATTTCGAGCCAATCTTCTAACTGATCGACTATCGCCCACCGCTCCGCCCTGATCTCTTCCTTTACTACTTCCTTTTCAACCGTTTCCATTCGATAACCTCCCGAGTATGTCCAATCTACCCGAGATTATCGCACAGCGGAACAAGTGTGTTGGGCACAGAC
>JACDAK010000225.1 GCA_013695495.1 Blastocatellia bacterium
GTCCATCACCTCGTTAACGCGCGGGCGTTTGCTTTCAGAAAAAAGTCTTATGAAGCCGTTCACGTACAAACGCGGCTCGGTTGCGATATAAACCGCAATAAGAATCCCGATTAAAAGATTACCCACGATCCCGACTGTTGACGAAAAGACTCCGCCGACCCCTGAAAGCAGCGTCGGAATATCAACACGTTGTTTGATCGTCTCGACGCTCGGCAGCTGCGCGATCAAAGTCCGTCCCCACTCGAACTGCGAGATATAGTTCGCCGCAAGCTGCGCCGACTGCGGCAATTGTTCCTGCAGCACCCGCCCCTGTGCCGCAACGTTCGGGGCCAGCATGGCGATCGCCCCCGCCAACACAGTGAGAAGCAAGAGCGAAACCAGCAGCACCGCAAAGACCTCGCGGATGTTAAGGTAACGCGCTGCCGGAATAGCCAGGCCGCGAAGGAACACTGCAAGAAGCGCGGCTGAGAACACCAACAGCAAAACGTCGATCGTATGATAAACAAGCAGGATCAACAACAATGCTGCTGTGACCATCATGATCGCCGTCAGCATTTGCTGTGCAAATGTCTTCTCGGTTTCAGGAACGTTGTGCATGTCTTAGATGATTCAGATAATGCGTCTTTCTATGAGCAATTCTGCGTTCAAAATGGCCGAACCCGCCGCCCCTCGCACCGTGTTATGACTCAAAGCCACAAAACGATAATCGAAAACGTTATCGGGAAACAAGCGGCCAACCGTTATCGTCATTCCTGCCCCCCGGTCTCGGTCTAACCTCGGCTGCGGGCGCGATGGCTCGTCGCAGACTTCAATGAAGTGTTTCGGCGACGAATGCAGTTCGAGCCCCGGAAATTCCACCATAGATTGGATCACTTCCTCAAGCGTCGAATTCTTCTTAAGCTTCACTCGGACCGCCGCCGTGTGCCCGTCAAGCACGTGCACCCTGAAACACTGCGCCGAAACAGTAAAATCAGCCTTTTCTATTTGGCCGTCGCGGTATGTTCCAAGTATCTTCTGAACCTCGGTCTCAACCTTCGGCTCCTCACCCGATATATAAGGAAGTACATTGTCCGCAATGTCCATGGCCGGAACCCCGGGATAACCCGCACCCGAGATCGCCTGCAGCGTCGTCACGATCACAGACTCGATGCCGAATCGCCGTTCCAGCGCCGCCAGTGGCGGGGCAAAGCTCGCCACCGCGCAATTCGGGTTCGTTACAATGAATCCGTCACCATACCCACGCTTCTGCCGCTGAAAATCAATGAGGCGCAAATGGTCCGCATTTATCTCCGGAATAAGCAACGGAATATCGCCATCCATACGGTACGATGAAGAATTGCTGATCACCGGATAGCCCGCCCGGGCAAATTTCTCTTCCGTCTCGCGGGCCACGTTCGAAGGCAGGCTTGAAAACACGATGTCGCAATCAAGCGGCGGATCGATCGGCTCGACCATAATGTCCCGCACCGCAGGCGGAATGTCCCCGCACAATTTCCAAGCGCAGGCCTCAGCGTACGACTTGCCAGCCGAACGGTCGGACGCCGCAAGGGCAGTAATCTCAAACTGCGGATGCCCGTCGAGCAACTGAATAAAGCGCTGCCCCACAGTGCCCGTAGCTCCGAGAATTCCAACCCGATAAACTTTCATATTGTGGGCTAACCTTGTGAGACCTATGCTCCGAGAGCTTCCTTCATCCGACGCACGCCTTCGGCCATCTTCTCTTCTGGGTTGCAGAACGAGATTCGCAGAAACCCCTTCGCCTCCGGTCCGAACGCCACGCCCGGCACCGTGATGACCCTATTCGCAAGGCATTTCTCCGCGATCTCGATATCATCCCCTAACGGTCGCACGTCCAGCATCGTATAAAAAGCACCCTCCGGCGCCGTCGCACGCAACCCTAACTGCGACGAAAGCAGGCCCACAATGTGGTCACCGCGTCTTTTATAAACTTTTCGAAACTCGGCCTTCGCTTCCTCTGCCTGATCCGTCCATCCCAAAAGCGCCGCTTTCTGCGTCATCGCATTCGCACAAACCGTCAAAAACCCATGCAGCACGTGGATGCCCTTCATTATCTCCGGCCTCGCGCTCGCAGCCCACCCGAGTCGCCACCCGGTCATGCTAAGCGATTTTGAAAGCCCGCTCACGATAACCGTCCGCTCATAAAACTCCGACGCCGAATGCGGCCGCTCCGTAAAATAAAGATCGCTGTAAATCTCATCAGAGATCAGATATATCCCCGTTCCATCCAATGCCGCCGCGATCTCCTTCAGATCAGACTCTGTCAGTATCTTCCCCGTCGGATTCGACGGCGAGATCACCACCGCCGCTTTCGTCTTAGGGGTGATCGCTCGCTTAAATTCATCTATGTCAAAAGCAAAGTCCCGGTCCGCAGGCATCCTGTAATACGTGGGCGTACCCTGCGCGATCCTCACGCACGCGTCATACGCGGGGAAACAAGGGTCCGGCAGCAGCACTTCATCGCCGGCGTCAACGATCGTCAAAAGCGACGCCGTCATCGCTTCCTGCGACCCGCACGTCACCACTACGTCACTAAGCCCCAGTCCCAAATGAGGATATTGCCGCCCGATCAGCTCCCGAAGCGCCGGCAATCCCGGGTGCGACGTATATCCGTTCTGCTCATCACGCGTTACCCGAGCCGCCTCGTCGCGCAAAAACTGCGGGGTCGGCAGATCAGGCTCCCCTAAGCCAAAATTGATCGAATCCGGCAGCGCCCGCTCAAAAAACTGTCGTATAAGCGTCGGCTGTATCCCGCGCAGCCGCGACGGCAACTGAAACTCCGTCTGTTCAACTGTTTGTGTCATTTCGAAATGGTAGGCTATTGATCGTCACGTCTGTTCGGCGGCTCGCTCGCTTCAAGATCTTCCTCGGTCTCCTCACGAAGCTCGCCGACCTCAACATTAAACTCACCTTCCGCCTCAGTCAGCGGATCAGCCGTAAGGACCCCGCCGATGCGCTGCACCTCACCGATTATCT
The DNA here is from genome assembly GCA_013695495.1 of Blastocatellia bacterium. GTDB lineage: Bacteria > Acidobacteriota > Blastocatellia > Pyrinomonadales > Pyrinomonadaceae > OLB17. The sequence continues at coordinate 2,995 of JACDAK010000225.1, forward strand.
TCTGCCCCAACCCGCTGATGTGTTCTTTCAATCCGCCGTGCTCTTCCACATCGTCTACAGTCAAATCATTATCCTCGTTCATACTCATAAATAATATCAGCGATAAACTTGCGTTCCAACCACTCCGCGGCATCGCACCATCAGGACCCGTAAATCAAACGTTGTTCTACCAAATAACATTTCTCTTCGATTTCTAATCCGATCCTAATCAAATCCAAAGGACTTCCCGCCCGGGCTGCGAATATCCTCGCATTACACATAATTAAAGTCTCGCAAATTCTAGCACAGTGTGTGAGCCGCTTTACTTTATGTTTTGAACTAACAAAAACTCTTTGGCCCATTTAGGAGGATAGAAAATGAAAACTAGATACACCGAGATACTCATTCGCGCCATGCTTTGCCTGACACTGCTCGCCGGAGCCTCGATTTCCGCGTTCGCCGGATTCCACGACGACGCTGCCTGCGTTGCGAACGCTGTGACACTGGAGCAGCTCAAGTCCGCACAACAAGCTACGGCACGCTTCCAAAATACCCGGACAGCTGAAAGAGCGGGCTATATGAACATAGGACTGGAGGTCCCTAATATGGGTCACCACTGGGTCAACTTCGACCTCGTCGACAACGTATTCGAAGCAGACAAACCCGAAGCCCTCGTCTACGCAGATCTTGGCACCGGCCGTCTACAACTCGTAGCCGTCGAGTACCTCGCGCCGTATGATTCCGCCGGCCCGCCCGAGGGTTTTGTGGGGACATGTGACGGATGGAGCCCATTTACCCCGCCCGGAGGTTCGGAACCGGTTTTCTGGACGCTCCATGCCTGGATCTGGCATGCGAATCTGAGCGGCACGTTTGCAAAGTTCAACCCGCTCATCCCCTGATCAAGATCGCGCTGCTCGCTCACACAGGGGCCGCAGCGCACTCCCACATTCGCGATTCTAATGGAGTTCAAAGAACATTTTAATCGTTTTCTAATTATTTATCTCCCTGCTGTCTATATTCTCTCAACATTCGTCGATCAGCTTCTTCCGTTGCTAACGCCGAAACAGCAAGAATAAGCGCTAGACGGTCAAGGCATTTCCTGCCTGGTGAGGCCAGACAAAACCGCCGGCAGATGCGAAGCTTTCAGCCGCCCGTATGACCGCAATGCTAAACGCATATGCTCAACAATGGAGCAGGACGTATCTGGGCATATGTGCGTGGGACTCTTATTCGCTTCCGCTTTGGAATATCCAAAAAAATGACTTGGGCTTGCCCAGCTATCGTTACGGACCGCACATCTGGGCAGTTTACAAGACAACAAAGACGGTATGTGCTTTTTCGGGTCGCATTCGACCAGAGAAGAATACTCCGGAGCCGGAACCTACGGCCAAACGTACCTGAGCACAATGGACAACCGGACATATATCGACTGCGCAGCCGTCAAATAAACGAGTGCTTTTTACGGCAAACACCCAAGCGTTAGGTGAAGGAACGTCGGTCGGTAGTTGCCCATTCGGAGGTCGCGAATCAACGCTCCCGTAGCCATTTAGATGCTCGCCCTCCCCACGGAGGCGAGCAGTATTCTCAACGAGCTGGTGAAACGAAAATGCTGGATTCGATTGTTAAAGTCTTCAATATTTGGAATAACTTCGACGACATAGCGTCGGTCGGCGAGATGGCGATGACGCAGGGAGCTTTAGAATTAGCTGATAAACAGATCGAGGCCGCCGCTTCGCGTTATGCCACCAACCGGGCAGATAAATCAATCCTCGACGACGTAAAGCGGCTGGAACGATATCTTGAAAACAAATTGGCATCACACACTTCAGTAACTGACTTCATCACAACAGATTTCGGCACAAAGAAAATGATACAGGCCCGACAATCGCTGTGGGCTCGCGATATATTCCTAAAGCTCAGGTACCTGCAAGCAATGGACATGTTGCCCGCCACGAGCTCAAAACCTTGGTCTGAACGGCGCCAGGCACTCCTCCGACAACGACACAACTACATCGCAATGACCCTCCAGTTCGAGGCCGTGGTCCGAGCAAAATCAAAAGACCTTAATGCCACGCGGAAATTTCAGGCGACGATTATGGGGATTGTAATGGGGGGCAATATAACTGATGCAGACCTGCAAGTCCTTCAGCACGATATGGACGAACAAGAAGCGGATGCTGCTTCGGCTCAAATGATCATCAGTCGATTTGCCTTTCTCGCGAACGCTACACACAAAACGGTCAAAAACCTCGATCGTGTGATTGCCGAAGGCGATACGCTGTCTCGGTCAAAGCGGTGATGAAACGAAACGACATCGTCCGTTCTACTTCCGTCTTTTACTTCGCGGCGAACGTCTTATTCGGGGGCGATCTCAAGCTCAGAGAAACAGAAGCCCATAGACTCTTACTATCGTACTGAGCGAAAAAGGAAATAGAGAACGTTGCCGCGCGGTAGCAGAACTAGAGCTGTCCTTGGATAAAAAGGGGTAAACACCCCCGTGCACACAAAGGACAATATTTGTTATGGGAAATGTACCATTACTTTCATTCGCGATCCTGATCGCCATCATCGGCACGATATTAGCCCGATTTGTATCTGCCCGCTTATTGGGTACCAGGATCGAATGGCCACTTGCGGCCCTGATCGGTTTCGGCTCACTCATCGGAGGTATAGCGGCGATGATCGGATTCTCTTCGAATGCCCCGAATAGCACACTTTTTACGCTACTTCCGTTCATAGTTTATTTCGCTGCCGCGGCAATCTGACGAAACTCTTCGTAAAGACCGAAATGGCGAACCCTGGAATCGCCGAGTCTCTGCTTTTTGCTTTCGTATTAACTGCAGGGACCACGCTAGCAACTCTCAGCATGATCTTGATCGGCCTCATTTTTTATTTCTTGTTTCGCTAATGATCAGTACACCCAGCGTTCGAAACGTCAGAGTTCCCAAGACCGTCTTATCCCGGGTCAAGGGACTTAATTAAGCCTATTTAACGAAGATGATCTTCCAGCTTGGTCGACGCGTCCGTCTTTTCGTCGCGGTATTTGACGATTATCGGGCAGTAGATCGAGAGGCCATTGTTGCGGCCGAATTCGTTTGAGACGGCACGCGAACCTTGTACGACGACGGCCCCGGGCGGTATCTCAAGCGGACGGTTGTTGTCAGACTTGATAACGGTTTCGTTCACAAGGTCAAAGACCGGCGTCGACCGCGTTAGAATAACTCCCGATGCAAGCACCGCGCGTTCGCGAACGATCGTTCCTTCGTAAACTCCCGTGTTTCCGCCGACCAGCACGTCATCTTCTATCACGACCGGCACCGCGCCGACGGGTTCGAGCACGCCGCCGATCTGTGC
>JACDAK010000243.1 GCA_013695495.1 Blastocatellia bacterium
GAATGATGTCCTCCGGATATAAGCTTCCCGTCGGCGAGAACCATCCGAGATTGACCGCGAATATGTAAACGAGGAACGGCCCGACTACGAATGTCGGCAGCGAGATGCCTAGCAGCGCGACGACCGATGCAAAGTTGTCGATGAGCCCGCCCTTGTTTGTTCCGGCGAGCACCCCCAACGGCAGAGCGATCCCGATCGCTACCAGCATTGAAGCCAGTGCAAGCTTGATCGTCGCCGGGTACCGTTCCATGATCATATCCAGCACCGGCCGATCGGTCCTGAAAGATGTGCCAAGATCCCCTTGCAGCAGCCCGCCGAAATAGTCGGCGTAGCGATTGTTCATCCCGTTCCACACGAGCCCGCCTTCGCTCGTGTACGTCACAAAGAACGCCGGCTTATCCAGCCCATGCTTGCGATTAAAGTTATCGATCTGCTCGACCGTCGCAGTCTCGCCCAGGATCGCGGTCGCCGGCGAACCGGGCACCAACTCGATCAGCAGCGTCACCAGTGACACCACCGTCCAAATGACCAGCAGTGTCAAACCTAATTGTCGTGCGAGTTTCAGGAGTTTGTATTTCATTCGGGCCGTTTACATTTTGTTATTTTTACGCCCTACAGGCAAATACCTCAGCGCTAAAGCGTGCTATCATTCCCTCGCGCAGCATGGCAAAGCAAGCCTCAATTCGGTCGGTCATTCTCGGAGCCGCGTTCCTCATGGCGACCTCCGCCGTCGGCCCCGGCTTCCTCACTCAAACAACCGTTTTCACACAGCAACTCCTGGCAAGCTTCGGCTTCGTCATACTGCTCTCCGTCATCCTCGACATCTTCGCTCAGCTGAATATCTGGCGAGTCCTCACAGTTTCAGGCAAACGCGGACAGGACCTTGCAAACGAGACCATCCCCTTCTCCGGTTTCATCCTGGCTGCGATGATCGTCTTCGGCGGCCTCGCCTTCAACATTGGCAACATCGCCGGCAGCGGCCTCGGACTTAACGTGCTCTTCGGCATCCCGGTCAAGATCGGAGCGGCCATTAGCGCCCTCGTCGCCATCGCGATCTTTTCCGCCAAGGACGCCGCTCGAATGATGGACCGCTTCGTCAAGGTGCTCGGTGTTGTAATGCTCTGCCTTATCGTCTATGTAGTTTTCGTCTCAGCACCGCCCATCGCCGAAGCTGTCCACCGCACCTTCATCCCGCTCACCATCGACGCCGCTGCGATCGTTACCCTGGTAGGCGGCACGGTTGGCGGTTACATCACATTCGCGGGCGCCCATCGTCTCATCGACGAAGGCATCACCGGCACCAAAGACCTCCCGAAAGTAAATCAAAGTGCCGTCACCGGCATTCTTTTTACCGCGATAATGCGTTTCCTGCTTTTCCTCGCCGCATTCGGCGTTATCTCACTCGGCCTAACGCTCGATCCCGCGAATCCACCCGCGTCCGTCTTCCAACTGGCAGCCGGCAACATAGGCTCTAAGATCTTCGGCATCGTAATGTGGTCCGCCGCTATCACCTCCGTCATCGGTGCCGCATACACATCCGTATCGTTCTTCAAAACGTTCCACCCAAAGCTCGAGCAGCGCAGCAACCTGCTTGTTAAAGGCTTTATCATTTTTTCCACCGCGGTCTTTATGCTGATCGGCCGTCCCGTCCAGGTTCTCGTCTGGGCAGGCACGATTAACGGGTTCATCCTCCCCTTCGGCCTAGCCCTCGTCCTCATTGCATCCACGCGCTCAGAACTGATGGCCGAATACCTCCATCCCCTCTGGCTCCAGATATCGGGCTGGCTAGTAGTTGTCCTAATGGCATACTTCTCCATCCGCACTATCTTCGCCTAACACGCCATCAAAAACGATATCTCGTCACACCTTACTTTGCCTTATCTCTCGCCGCTCTCTATAATTTTAGTTTGCACCTATCCTGTTTCATTTGAGCTTTTTACAAGTCGGAGGAAGTAACTTTGCCACAGACAGCAACCGGCCGCACACCAGTAGATTCCAAGAAAAAGGCGGCTGAAAAAAACGAGAAAGAGATCCGAACCGACGCCAAACAGACTAAAGGCGGCGGCGATCTTGAAATGATCCATGCCGAATACGAAAAGCGGCGAAAGTCGCAGGTCCAGGCCATCAAAAAAACCGACAAAGGCCTGATGCGGGATATGCTCTATCAGATGGTGCTCGGGCGCGTTTTCGAAGAGAAGTGCGCGGAAGTTTACCGGATGGGCAAGATCGGCGGCTTTTGTCATTTGTATATCGGGCAAGAGGCGATCGCTGTTGGTTCGATGATGGCTCTGAAGCCGGATGACATGGTCATCACGTCCTATCGCGACCACGTTCAAGCGATGGTGAAGGGCATCACGCCCGGGGCCGTTATGGCCGAGCTTTACGGCAAAGCAGGCGGGTGCGTTAAGGGCAAGGGCGGCTCAATGCATATGTTCTCAAAGGAACACGAGTTTTATGGCGGGCATGGCATCGTGGGCGGGCAGATCGGCGTCGGCACCGGCATGGCGTATGCCGCAAAGTACAAAGAGAGCGGGCAGGTGACGCTGTGCTTTTTTGGCGAAGCCGCGGTCAACCAGGGAATCTTTCACGAATCGCTGAACATGGCGCAGCTATGGAATCTGCCCATTATCTATATTTGCGAGAACAACCGCTACGGAATGGGCACCTCGCAAGAGCGAGCGATGAGCAGCCGAAGCATCGCCCGTAAAGCGGAAGCTTTCGAAATGGCAAACGAATTTGTCGACGGAATGGACGTGATGGCCGTTCGTGAGGCGGCAATGCGTTCTATCGACCGTGCACGTAGCGAATCGCAGCCGACGCTCCTCGAAGTTCGGGCCTATCGCTATATGGGCCATTCAATGTCCGACCCCGGCAAATATCGCACGCGCGAAGAGATCTTAAAGCACCAGGAACGCGACCCGATCGTGCTGTTCCAAAACAGCTTGAAAGACGCGAAGGTACTGACGGAAAAGGACTTTGAAGAGATAAGGCAGGAGGCGATAAAAGCGACTGACGCCGCGATCAAGTTCGCGGAAGAGAGCCCGTTCCCGGATGAGAGTGAGCTGTTTACGGATGTGTACGCGGACTAAGGGCCGCCGATCGCTGACCATTTTATGGCACTTTTAACTATCCGCGATGCGCTGAATGAGGCGCTTCGCGAAGAGATTATCAGAGACGAGAACGTCTTTATCATGGGCGAAGAGGTCGCGGAGTACGACGGCGCCTATAAGGTGACGCGCGGGCTGTGGAAAGAGTTCGGCGACAAGCGTGTTGTTGATACGCCGATCACTGAGCTTGGGTTTGCGGGGCTGGGCGTGGGGGCGGCGATGGCGGGGCTGCGGCCGGTGATCGAGTTCATGACGTTCAATTTCTCGATCTTAGCATCGGATCAGATCATCAACCACGCGGCGAAAATGCTTTATATGTCTGGCGGCGAGTTCAAGGTCCCGATCGTTTTCCGCGGCCCGAACGGATCGGCATATCAGGTGTCGTCGCAGCATTCGCAAGCCCTTGAGGCGATGTACGCGAATTTTCCGGGATTGAAGGTGGTGATGCCGTCGACCGCGGCGGATGCTAAGGGCTTGCTCAAATCGTCGATTCGGGATAATAACCCTGTCATCTTTATGGAGCAGGAACGGATGTATGGCCTCAAGGGCGAGGTGCCGGAGGATGAAGACTTTACG
>JACDAK010000254.1 GCA_013695495.1 Blastocatellia bacterium
ATTTCGTTGTCGTGATCGGTATAACGGAAGAAATACCACGACGAATCGACGAAAGTATCCATCGTGTCTGTCTCGCGTCGCGCCGCTCCGCCGCATTTAGGACACTCAGCCTCGTAAAATTCGGGCACCTTTGCAAGTGGCGATTCACCGGTGCCTGTTATGGACGCGTTCTCTGGTAGTTCGACCGGAAGATTCTCGAACTTTTCTGGGACCGTACCGCATTCATCGCAGTAGATTATCGGAATGGGCGATCCCCAAAAGCGTTGACGCGAAATCCCCCAGTCACGCAGTCGATAGGTCTTCGCAGCTTCGCCAAATCCTTGGGCCCGAGCATGTGCGGTCATTACCGTGATCGCCTGTTCGCTGCTGAGGCCGGTCCAATCGCCGGACTGCACCAGCACACCCTTTTGATAATGCGCGGCCTCAACCGACTCATCAGGCTCGACCGGGTCTGCACCGGGATCAACGATGACACGGCGAATGGGCAAGCCGAATTTCGACGCGAACTCGAAGTCACGCTCGTCGTGCCCGGGCACGCTCATTACCGCCCCGGTGCCGTATTCCATCATTACGTAATTCCCAACCCAGACCGGAACTTCTTCACCGCTGAAGGGGTTCACCGCTTTCATTCCAGTGTCGATCCCATCCTTTTCGATCTCAACCTCACGGTCTGTCGGCTTCAGTTTCTCTTGCCGGAGTTCTTCGATCTTTGCCTGCACGGCCTCCGAAAAGGATTCGATATACTGATCGACGATCGGATGCTCGGCTGCGAGCACGATCGAGTTAACGCCGAAGATAGTGTCGATTCGGGTGGTGAATACCTTGATCTGCTCATGTTCCCCCTGCGCGAGTGAAAAATCGATAAACGCTCCTACCGACTTGCCGATCCAATCTCGCTGCCGCTTGATGACGTGCTGCGGCCATCCGCTTTCGAGTTCGTCAAGCCCGTCGATCAGTTCGTCAGCGTACGCCGTCGTCTTCAAGAACCATTGCTCAAGATCCTTCTTTGTCACCGGGTTGCCGCAACGCCAGCACAGCCCTCCGCTCGCCTGCTCGTTTGATAGCGTAGCCTGGTCGGTTTCGCACCAGTTTACCTGCGTCAGCTTCTTGTACGCCAGGCCCATGTCGTACATCTTGAGGAAGAACCACTGATCGAATTTGTAGTAATCCGGCCGGTGGGCAAACATCTGTCGCCCCCAGTCGTAGCTGAGTCCGAGCCTTTCAAGTTGGCCGCGCATCGCCTTTATGTTTTCTTCCGTCCAATCGCGCGGGTTGACCCCCCGCTTCACGGCCGCATCCTCTGCCGGTTGCCCGAACGAATCCCACCCGATCGGGTGAAGGACGTTGAACCCTTTGAGACGTTTATACCAAGCGATCGCGTCGCCAACGGAATAATTTCGCACATGGCCCATGTGCAGGTTGCCTGATGGATAAGGAAGCATTTCAAGCTGATAAAACTTGGGCTTGTCATTAACTATCTCGGCCGCGAAAGCACCGGAATCCGACCAGATCTTTTGCCATTTGGCCTCGATCTTTTTTGCGAAATATTTCTCGTCCATAAAGTAATAGGCGGTGCGTGGCCGCCGCAGAATAAGCTAGCAATTTTAGCGGATTACCGGCCCGCTATCCACTCAAAGCCGAAAGTTCCGGAATGCTTGTGGTTTATGTTATAATTCTCGAACCGTTTTGAACGGATTCGAACGATAAATGAAGAATTATACATTTTTGACGGCGGCGGTAACGTGACCTATTAATTTGCGGTTCGACCGTCTGCCCGACAAAAAGGAGGCACGAAGATGGTTAACCGAAACAAAGGCACTGATGCCGTACGTCAAACAGGCTCTAAAACCGCTCCTGGCCGAGCATCCATTTTCGATTCCTCTACTGCATCTCTGGCTCCGAATCGCGGGCACGCAAATCTTCAACAGGCAACAGACGACGTGATCGTATCCTTGATGGACTCGTATGAGAATCGCCGCGCTCGTCAGGTCATGGAGTGGGTTCGGCAGCAGAGCGTCCGGCGTTCCGCATGATAAGAAACAATGGCTCAGGCACGGCAGCATCGATGGCAGCGACCTGCGTGCTTGTCTTTATGCTGTGCGCCACACCCGCGTTTGCTCAGACCGCTGCCGATGAGCGAGCCGCTATAGAATGGCAGTTTTACGCGGCAGAACTCCGAAAGATGCTGGCAACACCTTCTGTCGAACAGCGTCGCGAGGCACTTTTCCAGATCCGAAACCTTCGCACGGCGGAAGCTTCGCGGATTGCGATCACTGCGCTGAAAGATAGCGACGAGATGGTTCGCGCGACGGCTGCGGGTTCCGTCATATTCCTGCCGCCCGCCGAGGCGGCTCCGGCTCTTATCCCTTTGCTCACTGACCGCTCGGAGTTTGTCAGACGTGAGGCTGCGTACGCACTCGGCAAATCCGGCGACCCTAGCGCTACAGTTCCGTTGGTCAGAGTGTTAGAACAGGATCGCGATCTCGAAGTTCGCGCTGCTGCTGCGGTCGGATTGGGTGGGATAGGCGATGTTGCGGCGGTCGCATCGCTAGTTCGGTATCTGCAAACGCGGCCGCGTGAAGAGAACGAGTTCGTCAGGCGCTCGGCCGCACGAGCTATCGGCCAGATTGCGCAAATTCAGCGGACGGGCTCGCGGACGGTGCTGACACCTGAAAATTTCCTGCCCGACGAATACAAATCCGCATCGTCGACAAAACTTCCGACGTCCGAGACACACCCGGTATTTCGGTCAGGCATCCCCGTCCTCATCGCCGTAGTACGCAGCAGCAATGAGGAGCCTGACACGGTGCGTGAGGCCGCGTTTGCGCTCGGAGCCATCGGCGATCCCACAGCTCGCCCTATCCTGGAGGCGAGTCTCCGCAGCTCCGATCCGTATCTCGTCGAGATCGCTCGCGAAGCATTGTTGAAGATTCACCGATAATACAGGCCTTTCTTTAACCCCGAGTTTTTGATTTAATATACAAATGCAAGGGGCTCATCAGCAAGAGACGAGATCTGAGGATCTCGCAGACCTTTTCGACAAAGTTCGGTCCTACACCGAAACCTTGTGCGAGCCCCTCAAGACTGAAGATTTTATCCCTCAGCCGATTGTCGACGTCTCACCTCCTAAATGGAACATCGCCCATACAACCTGGTTTTTTGAGGAGATGATCCTCAAGAAATTTGTGCCGAACTATCAGGAGCATAACCCGGCGTTCGGGTTTCTGTTCAACAGCTACTACAACACAATAGGCGAGCGGACGGCGCGTGACCAACGCGGAAGTATCACGCGTCCAACTGTTGAAGAAGTCTTCGCATATCGACGCGCGATCGATGAACGGATGAACGAGTTCCTCCAAGGTGCAATTCCCGCCGAGGCCATCGACATGGTGATTCTCGGGCTTAATCACGAACAGCAGCATCAGGAACTTTTGCTGACCGACCTAAAGTACACGTTCTCGCAGAATCCGCTTTTTCCTACATATAAAGAAGATTTCGCACGCGTTGGCATGATGGAATCGTGGCCGGCGGAGTTCGTCGAGATGGACGAAGGCATATACGGCATCGGGCACAGCGGCGAAGGATTTTGCTTTGACAATGAACTCGCACGGCATAAGGTCTACCTGCAGGAATACTCGATCTGCAATCGACTGGTGACTAACGGCGCGTTCGTAGACTTTATCGAAGACGGCGGCTACACTCGTCATGAGTTATGGCACGCCGAAGGCTGGGACTGGGTGAACACCAACACCATCCGTTCGCCGCTCTACTGGCACGACCGTGATGGCGAACGCATGCATTACACTCTCGGCGGACTGCGCCCGCTGCCGCTTGGGGCCCCGGTCTGCCATGTTTCGTTTTACGAAGCCTTCGCATTCGCAGAATGGAAAGGGATGCGGCTGCCGACCGAGTTCGAATGGGAAGCCGCCTCCGACAAGTTCGACTGGGGGCTTAGATGGGAATGGACCAACTCCGCCTATCTTCCCTACCCGGGCTTTCTGAAACCAATAGGTGCAGTTGGCGAATACAACGGAAAGTTCATGATCAATCAAATGGTCCTGAGAGGTGCATCCGCCGCCACCCCGCCGGGGCACAGCCGTCAGACGTATAGGAATTTTTTTCACCCCCATTTGCGTTGGCAGTTTTCAGGCTTGCGGCTCGTAAAATAATCATTAAATGAAAGCGTCAGGAAGACCGGAACTCACCCAATTCGCCGATGATGTACTCCGCGGGCTAAGCTCTGACCCGAAATGGCTGTCATCGCGGTATTTCTATGATGACGAAGGTTCTCGTCTTTTCATGGAGATAATGAAGTTGGCGGAGTACTACCCGACGCGTGCGGAACTCAACGTTTTTACGAACTACGCTGACGAGATCCACCGAGCCTTCACCGATGGCACAGATTCATTCGACCTCATCGAATTAGGAGCGGGCGACGGCTCCAAGACCGCCGTTCTCATTGAGCATTTCCTTTCGAAAAAGATTCCGTTCACCTACTCTCCGATCGACATTTCACAAGAAGCGAACGATGCTCTTTCCACTCACTTCGCCGAAAAGTTTCCCGATCTGCAGATTGAGCCACATACAGGCGATTACTTTGACGTTCTTGGCTCCCTTAAACACGAAGGCGACCGCCGAAAGATCCTACTGTTCCTCGGGTCGAATATCGGCAACTTTCAACGGACGAGAGCGGTCGCATTCTTTAGCGG
>JACDAK010000257.1 GCA_013695495.1 Blastocatellia bacterium
ATCTGGTTTCTTATGAGATCGCTCATCGGTTCCCTCCCTCAGCCAGCTCGATCGCCCGCAGGAGGGCGGCGGCCTTGTTGATCGTCTCTTGGTACTCGGAGGCTGGATCGGAATCCGCAACTATGCCGGCACCGGCTTGCACCGTTGCGACGTCGTTTTCGAGCACCATTGTGCGGATGGCGATGCATGTGTCCATGTTTCCCGAGTAGTCAAAATAGCCGACCGCTCCCGAATAGACGCCGCGGGGGGTGGGTTCGAGTCGGCTGAGTATCTCGATCGCCGCGACCTTTGGCGCACCTGAGACTGTCCCCGCCGGGAAGCACGCAGCGAGGGCGTCGAATCGGTCAAAGCGGTCCCGCAGCTTGGCAGACAGATAGCTGACTAAGTGCTGCACGTGCGAATATTTTTCAACGCTCATTATTCCGGAAACGTTCACAGAGCCGAACTCCGCCACTCGCCCCAGATCGTTTCGACCGAGGTCGACGAGCATAAGGTGCTCCGCGACTTCCTTCGCATCGGCACGCATCTCGTTTGCCAGCTCTTCGTCTTTTACGGCGTCGGCACCGCGCGGACGAGTGCCGGCGATTGGGCGATATTCCAGTTGGCTGCCGTTTGAACGCACGAGCATCTCGGGCGATGACCCGATGATCGATCGCCCTCCGAGCCTGATAAGGAACATATAAGGCGAGGGGTTGATTGAACGCATCGCACGGTAAATGGCAACGGGCTCGACGGATGTCGGACGCGAAAAGCATTGAGAAAGAACGACCTGATAAGCATCGCCAGCGGCGATCAGATGCTTTATCTGCAGCACGGCCTTTTCGAAGTCGGCGCGTTCAAAGTTCGAGGTCACCGTAGTTTCACCTGTCTTGCGGCCGGGTGGTGGAAGAGTGACGGAGGCCGACTCGAGCAAATTGCGGATCTGGTTATTATGCCGGCGTTCGTGCTCGATAAGCTCGGCGAGTTCTGTTTCGTTTTTAGCCTCGTCTGCGAAAACGAGCGAGACGATCTTGACGACCTGGCGTGCGTGGTCGAAGGCGACGATGCGGCGGCAGAACATGAAGACGGCTTCGTGGTCCTGGCGGGGCACGGCGGCTCGCAGCGTCGGCTCGAACCACGCCGAGCAGGCAAAACCCATGATGCCAATCGCGCCGCCCGAGAAGCCGGGAAGCGAGGCGTCGGGTTCGAGCACGTATTTGTCGAAATGCTGACGCAGAAATTCGATCATCGAAATTTCGAGACGCTCGTGATTCTCGCCGGTTGTCACGGTTACCGCCCGGTCGTTGCCGCGTGCGATGAACCTCGGCTCAACGCCGATGAAAGAATAGCGGCCGAGCGATTCGCCGCCCTCGACGGATTCGAGAAGGAACGAGTTGTTACCTGCCGCGGCGAGTTTGAGGTAAACCGCGAGCGGGGTGAGCAAGTCGGCGGACATGGTGTCGACGACTGCGGTAACTTTGATCTTGTACGAATTACTGGACATAAAAAAACCCCCTGCTGCGTGAGTCAGGCGGTTCGTTTGAAACTTGGTATCGGTATTTGCCTAGTTAGGCATCACAGAAACTTCGCTTGCAGACACGACCGCACAAACAGCCCACCATTGCCAGGTGTTGATCGTGATCGCGTGATTTGCGTTGCGTTTCATTGTGGCTATATTAGGCAGATGACGCGGGCGGTGTCAATCCGGCACGCGTCTGAAGCGTTGCAAGCACCTCATCAAGTGTGATCTCTTTTTCCGCGAACAGTACCATCAGGTGGTAGAGCAGGTCGGCCGCCTCGCCTTTGAGCGCGTCGCGGTCGGTGCCCATGCTTGCAATGACGACCTCGACAGCTTCTTCGCCCACTTTCTGAGCGATCTTGTTTACACCTGCGGCGAAGAGCGTGGCGGTGTACGAACCCGGCGGAGGGTTGCGGCGGCGGTCGGCGATGACGCTTTCGAGCTGGCGAAGAAAGTCGCCGGCGTCTTGCTCTTTGCTGAAGCAAGTGTCGGCGCCCGTGTGGCAGACAGGCCCGGTTGGCGTCGCGTGGACGAGCAGAGTATCGGCATCGCAATCCAGGCGAATGTCTTTCAGCGTGAGGTAGTTTCCGCTGGTCTCGCCCTTTGTCCAAAGCTGTTGCCGCGACCGTGAATAGAACGTCACGCGGCCGGATTCGATCGTTCGCTCGACGGCGGGGCGATCCATGAAGCCGACCATCAGGACACGGCGCGTTGCAGCATCCTGGACAACGGCGGGAACCAGACCGTCTGTATATTTTGCAAAATCTATCTCGTTGATGTTCATCAGATGCGTACCTCTATTCCGCGTTCTTCTAAAAACTTTTTCAGCTCGGGCAGTTCGATCTCGCCAAAGTGAAAGACACTTGCGGCGAGTGCGGCGTCGGCGCCTGCAAGCGTGAAAACCTCGGCAAAATGGTCGAGCGTTCCGGCGCCGCCGGATGCGATGACGGGGACGGTGACGGCATCGGTAACCGCACGTGTCAGCTCGATGTCGAAGCCGTCTTTTGTGCCGTCAGCGTCCATGGAGGTGAGCAAGATCTCACCTGCACCGAGCTCGACGCCGCGCGTGGCCCATTCGATAGCGTCGATGCCGGCAGGGACGCGGCCGCCGTTAAGATAAGTGCCCCATCCGGCGTTCTCACGTCTCGCATCGATCGCCAGCACGATGCATTGCGAGCCAAAAGCATGCGCCGCCTCTTGCAGCAGATCGGGGCGGCTCAGTGCGGCGGAGTTGATCGAGACCTTGTCGGCACCGGCCGTCAGCAGGATTTCGATATCGGCGACCGCGGAGATGCCGCCGCCGACCGTGAATGGTATGTCGATCTCTGCGGAGATCGTTTCGACCAGCTCCGTCAGCGTCTTTCGCCGCTCGTGCGATGCGGTGATGTCGAGGAAAACAAGTTCGTCGGCGCCGCGTCGGCTGTATTCCTTTGCGAGCTCGATGGGGTCGCCGGCGTCGCGGAGCCCCACGAAATTAGTGCCTTTGACGGTCCGGCCGTCCTTGACGTCGAGACAAGGGATGATGCGTTTAGCGGGCATGTTCTGCCTCCGGGTTCAGAAATTCTGCGAACTCTTTCGGCTTGATCACACCCTCGTAGACAGCCTTGCCGACGATAACACCTGAGCAGCCTGCGGCGTGGAGTTCGCGGATGTCGTCGGCGTTTCGAACGCCGCCGCTGGCAATGAGATTGAGGCCGGGGTGCGCCGCAAGCAGCTCTCGATAAAGACCGGTTGCGGGGCCCTGCATCGCTCCGTCTTTTGAAACGTCCGTAACGAAAACGGCTGACGCGAGCGGTGCAGTTTTCCGGAGGAAGTCGGATAGGTCGACCTCGGTGTCGGTTAGCCAGCCGTCGACGGCGAGATTGCGGCCGCGCACATCGGCCCCGAGGAGGAACTTTTCGCGGCCATACTCCGCGGACCATCCGGCGAACCGCTGTGGATCTTTGACCGCGACGCTGCCGATGCCGGCGATCGACGCCCCGGCACCGAAAACGGAGCTTAGGTCCTCATCGCGTTTAATGCCGCCGCTGAAATCGATCACGAGCAAGGTTGCGGCGGCGACGCGTTCGAGCACTGCGAGATTAGTAACGCGGCCGGCGCGTGCGCCGTCTAGGTCGACCATGTGCAGCCGTCGGAGGCCTGCGGCTTCGAATCCCTTTGCGGTTTCGACGGGGTCGGCTTCGTACACGGTTCGGCGGGCGAAGTCGCCCTGCGAGAGCCGGACGCAGCGCCCATCGATGATGTCCATTGCGGGGATGATCTCGATCATATATTCAAGAAGTTTTGCAGTACGCGCGAGCCGGCTGCGCCCGAGCGTTCGGGGTGAAACTGGACGGCGTAAAAGTTTCGGAACTCGACCGCAGCCGAAAACGTCGAGCCGTGTTCTGCCTCGGCTGTTGTGTGTTCGCCGGGTTCGAGGTGATAGCCGTGAACGAAATACATGAATGCGGCGTCGGGAACGCCTTCGAATAGTTGCGAGCGAGTTCGCGTAATACGGCTCCAGCCCATGTGCGGCACCTTTAGGCCGGGCGATGCGGCAAACCGCCGAACGCGATGCGGCAGAATACCTAGGCACTTTGCGTCGTTCTCGTCAGACGATTCGCACAGGAGCTGCATGCCGAGGCAGATGCCGAGAACCGGTTGCGTGAGAGCCGCGATCGTTTTGTCGAGGCCTTTTTCGCGTAGGTATGCCATGGCGGTCGACGCCTCGCCGACACCCGGGAAGACGACGCGTTCGGCGGCGGCAAGCTCGGCCGCGTCATCGGTAATGACGGCTTCGACGCCCAAGCGTGCGAATGCGTTTGCGACGGAGCGCACATTTCCGGCGCGGTATTTGATTATTGCGACTTTCACGTTCTAAATGACCCCCTTTGTGCTGGGCAGGGCCTCGCCTTCGCGACGCACGGCCATCTTTATCGAGCGGGCGAACGCCTTGAAGATAGCCTCGATCTTGTGGTGCTCGTTCGTGCCCTCGGCCTTGATATTGAGGTTGCACTTTGCCGAATCGGTGAACGATTTGAAGAAGTGAACAAACATCTCGGTCGGCATCTCGCCGATCTTTTCACGCTTGAACTCCGCGTCCCAGACGATCCAGTTTCGGCCGCCGAAATCGAGGGCGACCTGTGCGAGGCAGTCGTCCATGGGCAAGCAGAAACCGTAGCGAGCGAGGCCGCGCTTGTCGGCAAGTGCCTCGGCAAACGCATCGCCGAGGGTTATGGCGACGTCCTCTATCGTGTGATGCTCGTCGATCTCGAGGTCGCCGTTGGCGGCAATGCGCAGGTCAAGCGAACCGTGACGTGCGAGCTGATCGAGCATGTGATCAAAGAACGGGATGCCGGTGGAGATTTCGGACCGGCCGGTGCCGTCGAGGTTAAGCTCGATATTGATGTCCGTCTCGTTAGTCTTGCGGTGGACGGTGGCAGTTCGCGGGGGATTGCGGAGAAAATCGTAGATCTCGCGCCAGCCGGCGGCTTTTAGCGCGATGGTTTCGCTCACGGGTGCGGTGAAGTTCCCGTTCTCAATGAAGATCGCCTTTGCCCCGAGATTGGCAGCGAGTTGTACGTCGGTCAATCGGTCGCCGATGACGAATGAGTTGGCGAGGTTGTAATCGCCCTGCATATATCGCGTCAGCATGCCCGTTCCCGGCTTGCGGCTCGGCTCGGCTTCGTGCTCAAAGCTGCGGTCGATGAGCACGTCTGTGAACTCGATGCCCTCGGCGGCGAGGGTGTTCACGATGAACGCCTGCACAGGAGCAAAGTTCTCTTCGGGAAAAGCGTCGGTGCCCAGGCCGTCTTGGTTGGTAACCATCACAAGGTCGTAATCGGTCTCGGCGGCGATGCGGCCGAGCCATGTGAAGACGCCGGGCAGGAACCGCAGCTTCGCGAACGAATCGACCTGAAAATCTTCTGGCTCCGCGATGAGCGTGCCGTCGCGATCAATAAATAATGCTCGTTTCATAATTCCTCAATGCTTCCATCAAAAGCTGGTTCTCGGCCGCCGTTCCTATTGTGATCCTCAGACAGCCTTCGCACAGCTCGACTTTGCTTCGGTCGCGGACGACGATGCGTTCAGCGATGAGTCGGCGATACGTTGCGGCGGCATCGGACACGCGGACCAGCAGGAAATTTGCGTCGGACGGGTAGACGGTTTGAACGAAAGACAGAGCGTTCAGTTGCTGCTCAAGTTTCTTACGTTCAGACACGGTCTCGGTAACGGTTTGCGTTAGCCAGTCTGTATTTTCCAGAGCCGTAAGTGCCAGTTCCTGCGACACCCGGCTGACGTTATAGGGCGGCTTGACCTTGTTCATCAGTGCAATGATGTTTGCGTCGGCGAAAGCGGTGCCCACGCGGAGGCCTGCCAGGCCCCAGGCTTTTGAGAGGGTCTGCAGAACTATGAGGTTTGGGAAATCGCATATCCGATCGGCCCATGACGGTGTGGCGGCAAAGTCGATGTATGCCTCGTCGATAACGACGATGGCGGGAAAGTGCTGCAGGATATCGGTAACCGACGACGTGTCCATCAGGTTGCCGGTCGGGTTGTTGGGCGAGCACACGAAGACGAGTTTCGTATTTTCACCCACGGCTGCGAGCATCGACTCTGCGTTCAAACCGAAATCCGCGTTGAGAGGAGCGTGGTTGACGGCGATGTCGTTGATGCCGGCTGAGACCTCGTACATTCCGTAGGTCGGGGGGCAGGTGATGACGTTGTCGACGCCGGGGCGGCAGAATATGCGGAACAAAAGGTCGACGGCCTCATCGCTTCCGTTTCCGATGAAAACCTGGTCGGTGCCGACGCGACGTAATTCCGCGATGCGAGCTTTTAGCGCCATTTGCAGTGGGTCGGGATAGCGATTTAGCCCGTTGCCGACGGGTGAGCCGAAGGCGTTCTCATTGGCATCTAGGAACACCTCAGCGTCGCCGGCGAACTCGGATCTTGCGGACGAATAGGGCCGCAGCCGGCGGATGTTTTCGCGCACGAGGCGGTCAAGCTGAAAGCTCATTTGCAGCCTCCTTTGTGCGGATCGCGACGGCACGGCGGTGAGCCTCGAGTCCTTCTGCCGCCGCCATCGCCTCAATCGCCGGCCCGATGGAGCGAAGCCCGTCGGGCGAGAGGCGTTGGAACGTGATCTTTCTAACAAAGCTGTCGGCCGAGACGCCGCTGTATGCCCGCGCGTGGCCGCCGGTGGGCAGTGTGTGGTTTGTGCCGGAGGCGTAATCCCCGGCGCTCTCGCACGAGTAATTGCCGATGAAGACCGAGCCCGCGTTGACCACCATCGACGCAGCAGCGTCGGAATCGGCAAGTGCGAGGATGAGGTGTTCGGGGGCGTATTGGTTGATGAGCGTCATAGCCTCGGCGGCGTCGCGGACAACAATTGCGCGCGACGCGGCGAGAGCGGCTCGTGCCGCCGCGTGCCGCGGCAGATCTGCGAGCTGCACCTCGACCTCTGCCAGCGTTTCTGCGATGACGCTTTCGCTTGTGCTGATCAAAAGCACCTGGCTGTCGCCGCCGTGTTCGGCCTGTGAGAGAAGATCGGCGGCGACGAAACGCGGTACGCAGGTTTCGTCTGCGACGACGGCGACCTCGGACGGGCCGGCGGGCATATCGATAGCGGTCTCGACGGACACGATCTGCTTTGCACGCGTTACCCACTGGTTGCCGGGGCCGAAGATCTTGTCGACCTTTGGCACCGATTCGGTTCCGAAAGCCATTGCGGCAATTGCCTGCGCCCCGCCGGCTTTGAAAACCTTCGTTATGCCGCAGAGCCGCGCGGCGTAGAGCGTTGCATCGGCGACGGCCCCGCCGGGTGCTGGTGTACAGAGGACAACCTCCGAACATCCCGCGATGGCGGCGGGCACGCCGAGCATCAGAACTGTCGAAAAGAGCGGCGCCGTCCCGCCGGGAACGTAAAGCCCGACGCGTTCGATCGCGACGGTCCGCCGCCAGCATTCGACACCGGGCGACGTTTCGATAGGGTCATGGTCAGCATCGAGTTGCGCAGCGTGAAAACGCTCGATGTTCGTGCGTGCGACGTTGATCGCGGCTTTGAGTTCGGCAGGGACGCGAGCCTCTGCTGTTTCGAATTCCTCCTCCGTAACCGTCAGCTGATCCAGCTCCGCTCCGTCAAATTCGGCGGCGAAGCGAACCAGCGCCGCGTCGCCCTCCGTTCGAACTGCGGACAAGATCGCACGCACGCGGGTGTCGATGCCTTCGGTGTCGAAAGCCGGACGCTGTAATGCCTCCGTCAGCTCTCCCCTGTTTGGAAACTTGATAACTTTCATATTGCTACCCGATCATCTGATCTATCGAAAGCACGAGAATGCCCTCGGCCCCGGCGGCCTTTAGCCGTTCGACAATGTTCCAGTGGTCCGCTGCCCCTATGACCGAATGGACGGAGCTCCAACCGGCCTCAGCCAGCGGCATAACGGTCGGGCTTTTTATGCCGGGGAGCAGTTTTACCACCTCAGCCAGCTTTTCGTTTGGAGCGTTGAGCAAGATGTATTTGTTGCGGGCGGCGGCACCGACGGCACGGATGCGGAACAGGAGCGAGGCGAAGATCGCTTCGAGTTCGGCGTCGAGTTCACGCCGGCGGACGAGCACTGCTTCGGACATCATGACGGTTTCAACCTCGGTCAAGCCATTGGTGAGCAGGGTGCTGCCCGAGCTGACGAGGTCGCAGACCGCATCCGTAAGGCCGATGCCGGGGGCGATCTCGACCGAACCACTGATGGTGTGTATCTCAGCCTCGACGTTGTGTTGACACAGGTGGCGGCCAAGAATGTTGGGATAGCTGGTGGCGATGCGTTTACCGGCCAGATCGGCGAGAGATGTGTAAGCGTCACCGCGGGGGACAGCGATGGACAGGCGGCATTTGCCGAACCCGAGCCGCTCTACGATGTCGGTGTTCGACCCTGATTCCTCAAGGATGTTTTCGCCGACGATGCCTACATCGGCCACACCGTCCTCGATATAGCGTGGGATGTCGTCATCACGGAGGAAAAATATCTCGAGCGGAAAGTCGCGGGCCGTCGATCGCAGCTTGCCGAGACCGTTATCGAACCCAACGTCGCACCGCCTGAGGAGTCCGACAGAGCTTTCGCTGAGCCGCCCCGACCGCTGCACCGCAATTCTTAAATTTCGAGTTTTACGCATAAAAAAATGGCACGAATATCCTTGAAACTTATTTCAAGTTCGCGCCTGTTTCTGTAACTAGATTTAAAGTGTTAGATCAATCAGCGCGACGATGGTGGTGTTTCGCGTGATGGTGGTGGAGATGAAGATGTGACGAAAGTTTCTGCATCAGTAGCAACATTGTGCACAGCGGGGAGGGGAAAAGCAAGGGGGGGAAGTCAGTAGTCATCCCCGAATCCTTACCTTTGTCCCCGCTTCACCGACACGGGCCGCCATTATGTTCGGCCTCGAGACATCTGCGGCAAGAGCTCACGGAGCGTATGGACGGAAGGTGGTGGATGCATCTTCGCGGATTCGAAGCGATGCGGTCCCCAACGTCGCCAACTCTGAACACTCCGCCATCTCGCACTCCGCATTGACACCCCGCCCGCCTAATCAATAAACTCATCTCGTGACGCCGCTTTCCACAGCCGACCCGATAACCGAGCCGATAAAACAGCCGCCTTCCACAGCCGGAATGACGACCAAGGTCGTCAAGGGCTCGATATGGACGTTGGCTGGTAATGTCGCGCCGCTGGCCGTCTCGCTTGTGGCAACGCCTTTCGTCATTCGGCTGCTCGGGGCCGAGGGGTATGGCGTTTATATCTTGATCGGACTGATCCCGGCGTATCTCGGCTTTGCTGATTTCGGCATGTCCATGGCATCGACGAAGTTCGGCAGCGAGGCCTATGCCGAAGGCGACGAAGACAAAGAAGCACGAATCGTCCGCACCGCCGCGCTCATCGCGCTTCTTACGTCGGTCCCCATCGCGGGCCTGCTCATGATCTTCGCCGGCTCCATCATCGGCCTCTTCAACGTCCCCGCCGAATACCTCAGCGAAGCCACGCTCGCCCTTCGCCTCGCCGCTGTAACGTTCGTAATCAACATCCTCTGCGGCATATTCAATACTCCCCAACTTGCCCGCTTGCGAATGGACCTAAACACATTCATCAACGCGAGCTCACGCATCCTAGGGCTCATCGCAACCCCCATAGTCCTCTACCTAGGCTACGGAATCGTAGGCGCCATATCCGTCCTCCTAACCGCCAGCCTCCTAACTCTAACCGGCCACCTAATAGTTTCCCACCGACTACTTCCTCATTTGATCGGCGCAACCATTGAAACGAGGATTCTTCGTACTATGTCAAAGTTCGGCGGAGCTCTGGTTGTCGGTGCGATAGCGGCCGCGCTGTTAGTAAACGCCGAAAAGGGAATGCTTGCGGCAGTAGTTTCGGCTCGGGATCTTGCATTCTACTCGGTAGCATTCACATTGGCGGGAATGATCACATTATTCTCGGGTTCGATGATACAGTCACTGATCCCGGCATTCTCACAGTTGCAGACTGACGAAAAAAAGGGACAATTGAAATCTATATACTCCCGAGGAATTCGCCTAAGCTTGGTCTGGGTCATACCGGCGATGGTCTTGCTCGCATTAGTTGCAAAGCCTTTCTTTACTATCTGGGCCGGCCCAGAATTCGGTGAAAACAGCGTTTGGCCGTTGTACATGCTACTTGCGGGACTAGTATTTAATATCCTTGCGTACGTTCCTCACTCAGTAATTTTGTCCTTCGGACGCAGCGATCTTTTAGCCAAGATATATTGGATCGAACTAGTTCCTTACATAGCTGCCGTTTGGTTTTTAGCCGATCGATTCGGAGCTGTTGGAGCTGCCGCCGCCTGGACAGGACGAGTTGTGTTCGATGCTTTCATCCAGTTTTATTTTGCGAAGAAGATAGCCGGTGTCGAAAGCGGCATCAAAAGGCTTCCGATCTTTGTACTAGCGACAGCAACAATGATGGCACCGTTAGTCTTTCTAATGGCGTTCGACAGCCTCTCTCCGATCATGGCCGGATTAACATTGGCATGCCTAGCGGTTTATATTTTTGCCGTTAGTCGTTCTATCATTGAAAAAAGCGAACTGGCTTGGTTTGCTGAGAAACTGAGGGCAAGATTCGCCGTCTAGCTAAATGGAATTGACCAACGATCCTTACAAAAGCCTATCTACCGAATATCAGGACAAAATCGGTGGGTATTACG
>JACDAK010000270.1 GCA_013695495.1 Blastocatellia bacterium
GCTGTAATTAGCACGGCCAGCATTACAACCTGAATATCGGCGAACAGCGCCAAGTTAAGCTGCATGCCGATATTAACTAGGAAGAAGGGCACAAGGAACTCCGTCACACCGCTGGTGAGGCGGTGCATGCGGTGGTTGTGTTCGGTAGCTTCGGAAAGAGCCATGCCGGCAAGAAAAGCTCCGATAATGGCAGCTACACCCACGTATATAGACGCAACGGAAAGGCCCAGGCAGCAGATGAGGCCGATGTTGAAAAACGGCTTGCTGAGTCTCAATTTTTTGACGGACGGCGCGAGGCCTTTCATCACCCGCGAGCCCACCGTTGCGACGAGCAGGACGAACATGATCGCCAAAGCAGCCGTCTTCCCCAACTCAAGATAATTGACCGGACCGCGGCTGACTGCCGAAACTACGGAGAGGATAATGAGGCCGAGAATGTCGTCGATGACGGCAGCACCCAGAATAATGCGCGACGTCTCGAGGTTAAGTAAGCCCATGGAACCCAGCACGCGTGCTGTGATCCCGACGGAGGTTGCGACGAGCGCGGCGCCGATGAACATCGCTTCCACGAACGAGCCGTCCCACCAGATGGCAATCAGATATCCGGCGATGAAAGGAAGGATAACGCCGAGGGACCCCACCATTATCGCCTTTCTGCCGACCCCATAGATTGCCTGCGGCTTAGTCTCGAGGCCGACCATGAAGAGCAGAAAAATAACCCCGATCTCGGCAACGATGCTAAGCAGGTCAGAGGGGGCTACCCAATTAAAAACTGCAGGACCAATGACGACGCCCGCGAGGATCTCGCCTACGACGGCAGGCTGGCGAAGGCGTTCGAATACCTCTGCCATGACCTTAGCGGCCGCGAGCATAATGAAAAGCGAGAGGAGCACACCGGAATGTTCGGTGGCCGCGGCGAAAAAATTCGGCATTTGTGCGTGCGATCAGCTAATGTCTAAACGCACTTATTCTAGCAAGCCAAGACGGCATACTCCACCAGTTTGCAGGCGCGCGAAGCCTAGCCAGACTTGATTTTTGCTGTACTAGTTTTATAATCGAATGTTCGTGGCTGGGTAGCTCAGCTGGTTAGAGCGCGGGATTCATAACCCCGAGGTCGGGAGTTCAAGTCTCCCCCCCGCCACCACAAGATAAGAGGATGCGGCAGGTATCATAACCGGCCGCATTTTTGTTTATGTCGTTAAAGCGTTCTGGTGATGTTGATGCTGCGGCTTTCTAGGGGAAGAATGCCGCGCCACTGTTCCACGAGTTGCTTATAGGCAATGCCGACGGGGCGGATCTGTCGATCGAGATCGTAGAGGCCGAGCGGATTGACGCGATTATTCTCAAAACGGAGTCCGACGTCCCAGTCGATCTGATCGGTCAGCGAATACCAGGTAAAGCCCACGATCGGAACCCCGTCATCACGCAGTTTGACCATGTTCTCCCACTGCTTTCGGAGCCAAAATGGAGCCTCCTGCGGGTCGCGCAGGTTCGTTTCCGTGTGCATTACCGGAAGGTGGTAGCGGTCGTAGTATTGTTTTGTGATGACGTAATAGCCAAAGATCTCGCCCGAAGCTGTGATCTTCCCTTGAGAGTTAATGTAATGCTCGTTCGTCCAGTAATAGTCATTGCCCATGATGCAAAACGGCTTTGACCTCCGCCCATTTTCCATCATCCATTCATACTCGCTGCGTTTCATTCCATTATCCGTAAGATAAAGATACATGCTTGCCTTTACGTCGTGACCGTAGCAAAGGTCGAGCGAGAGGAAGCGCTTTTCGTTATAAAAATCGGCGAGGTTTCGTGATTCGGGATCAATAGCGTGGAAGTACTCGCTAGATTCGCTTTCGATGAAGATCGCGAGCGGTTGCACCCTTAATATGGCAGCCTTTGCCTTGAGTCCTGCCATCACGCAGTGTTTCAGCGCGGTGACAAATGCGCGGTTCGATTTGCGCCGTTCGTTCCACCAGCCATATTGTCCCGAGAAGAGTGCAGCAATGAATATCTCGTTAACGGGCGTGTAAAGGCGGACCCACGGGTAGCGTGCGGCAAAAGCTCCGGCGTATTCTGCGAAGTGGTCGGGGAAATCGGGATTCTGGAAATTGCCGAGCCAGTCCGGTACTCCGAAGTGACAGAGATCCGTGATAGGGGTTATCTTCAGCTCTCTCAGCTCGTTGTAAGTCTCGTCGACAAACGACCAGTCGTACTGGCCCGGGCCGAGATGAACCTTGTAATACGGCGGGCCGTACCGGAGATACTCGAGCCCAAGTTCGAGCACAAGGCGAAAATCTTCTCTCCAACGTTCGTAGTGGCCGCACTTCTCCATTTGGTCAATACGAACGGGTTGGCCGTTTCGGCCCTTGATCACGGGATAGCTATTCTCGATGCCGGTGCAAAAAAGAAAGCGTTGCCGAAGTTCGTTCAATCGTTGGTCGAAAATTTCAGCCATTGTGATAAGTGAGTGAGAGGCACTGAGGACTGGACGACGAGGTCCGTTAGAAGATCAAAGATGTTGCGTCTGCTTACAAGTTAGTTGATGTCCGCAACCGGCCACGAGTTTTCTAAAAATGCTAAAGCAAACGTGAAAACGTCTGCCTGTATTTTCCGAACGACATTCTACAAGAATATGCCGGTCAATCGCATCCAACTTCGGACGCACCGCCGCGTGATTCTGTAATTATTATTGTTGCTTGCAGACCCGTACGGGCGGCATACATTTGCGAGATGTGGGTGCAGAAGTTGTCTAACCCACTTCTTTTCAATAAGTTGACGGTTGAACCGCCAAATCCGCCGCCGGTCATTCGGGAGCCAAGCGCGCCCAGCTCAGTTGCAGCATCGACGAGGACGTCGAGCTCTTTACAGCTTACTTCATAATCATCTCGCAAACTAGCATGCGAGCGGAACATTAGTTGGCCGAAGCGATGGAGGTCGCCTTTCTTTAGCGCCTCTGCCGCGGCAAGCGTGCGTTCGTTTTCTGTTATGACATGCCGGGCGCGGCTCCTGATCGGACTGGGTAGAAGCTCGCACGATCTCTCGAAATCCGAAAAGCTCACATCGCGAAGCTGCGTGATGTCCGGCTGATCAGCCCTTAGAAGCTGCACGGCCTCTTCACATTCGGCGCGCCGCGTGTTGTAAGCAGAAGCGGCGAGTTCGTGCTTAACGTTGGTATCGCAGATAACCAGCACATTGTCGGCCAATAGGAACGGTACGTGATCGTACTCAAGGCTGCGGCAGTCAAGCAGAAGGGCGTGGCCGGGCTCTGCATGAGCCGATACGAATTGGTCCATTATCCCGACCTTTGCGCCGGCATAATCGTGCTCTGTCTGTTGAGCCGCTTTTGCGAGTTCGATGCGGTCTATCGGCGCATCTGAGATCTCTGTCAGCGCCAGGCCGACGGCAACGCACACGGCGGCTGACGACGACAGGCCGGCGCCGCCGGGGACGTCCGCAATGATCATCATGTCAGCCCCGGAAAGCTTAGCGCCGGTGCCTTGAAGCACGCGGGCCATTCCCTCCGGCAAATTGCTCCAGTGCCCCGGCGTTCCGACGAATGGCTGCGAAAAATCGAACTCGCCATCCTCGTCGAAGTTTGCGGCATGTATGCGCACGAGGGTGTCGGTTCGCGGTGAGATCGCGACAACTGCTTCGAGGTCGATCGCGATCGGCAGTACGAAGCCGCCGTTATAGTCCGTGTGTTCGCCGATCAGATTGACGCGGCCGGGCGCCCGAAAAAGGCGAGGGTCGCCACCGTAAAGGGCTTTGAACCTTTCTGACAGAGATGCGTAGTCGATCATCTCGCTTGCCACTCAGCGGGGGTAATATGTGCCCGAAGTTCGGTGGCCTTCTCCTCCGGCAGGGTGTCGTTGATGAACATTCCTGCCCCGGTCTCACTCCCCGCCAGGTACTTGAGTTTTGCGGCGGTCCTCATTGGCGGATAGAACTCGATATGAAAATGGTAATAGTCGTAGTCGCCGCCATCGGAGGGTTTCTGATGCAGCACCATCATGTAAGGAAACGAAATTTCAAACAGTCGGTCGAATGCGGCCATTACCTGCTTCAAGATCTCGGCAAGATCGAGCTGTTCGCTGCGATCAAACTCAGTAAGGTCGCATTTGTGCTGCCGAGACGCGACGTGAAGTTCGTAAGGGTAGCGCGCGAAGAACGGTATATAGGCCGTGAAGCTTTCATTTTCAGCAACAATGCGGCCGGCGAACTCGTGTTCCTCCTTTACGATGTCACAGATAAGGCACTGGCCGGTCTGTTCGAAATGTTGCTTCGACTGTTTCATCTCGCGTTCTATTCGCGGCGGGATGAACGGATACGCGTAGATCTGGCCATGCGGGTGGTGCAGCGTAACGCCGATCGCCTCGCCCTTGTTCTCGAAGATGAAGACGTACTTTACAAAATCGAGAGCGGATAATTCGATGAAACGGTCGGTCCAGACTTGGACGAGCTTATAGAATTGCTCGACCGGCTGTTGTGCCAACGTTGAGGAATGGTCGGTGGTATAGACCACCACCTCACAGACCCCTTCTGACGGTCGAACCGGATAGAGATCGGTCCCGACGATCGCAGGCTCGGGGGGGTCTGGTGAAAGCGAAGGAAATCGGTTCTCGAAAACTACGAGGTCGTAGTCCGATTCGGTCACCTCCGTATGGAGTCCGCCCGGTTTGGACGGGCACAGCGGGCAAAAGTCCGCGGGCGGCAGGAACGTACGATCCTGCCGATGCGTCGCGGTCGCGACCCACTCGCCTAACAGCGGATGCCACCTTAGCTCAGACATTCTCGATCCCTTGATCCTGTTCCGCACCGGGCGCCGTTCGCGGCTCGCCGTCGGTGCCGAAGGTGTAGTAGATGATGTAGCGGCGGCCGTCTTCCATCGTTTCGCGCCGCTTTTGCATCGGTTCCGCGGCCGTACCCCTGTTTGTTGTTTCTTTCATTAGCCTTGCAAGAGTGCCCGTCGAGCGGACCAGCGAGTTAAGTATACAAGGTTGGTGTGGCGGCCGGAATATTATTGTCTTTTGGCGGACAGTCACTCTCGAATGCGGGGCGAATGGCTTTGAGATGGGTAACAGGTTGGACTACGATGCAGATGAGGTAAATCAAATAATTCTAATGTCTTTGCGTAAGGAAAAGCTTGAGCACGACCATACAGCCGCAGCGATTGCCGAGCGGATCAGCACGGTTCGGCACAACTACGTGCGGGACTGGATCTATGGCGGGGTGGACGGCGCTGTGACGACGTTCGCAAGTATCAGGCGTCGCGGGCGCGGAACTTTCCGTAAATATCGTGCTGATACTCGGCTTTGCCAATCTCGCGGCGGACGGCTTTTCGATGGCGGCGAGCAATTATTTAGGGACGCGTGCCGAGATCGACGACTATAGACGCATAGAAGCGATCGAACATCGTCATATTGAGCTTGCGCCCGAGGGAGAGCGTGACGAGATCAGGCATATTTATCGCGAAAAGGGATTTGGAGGCGAAGAGCTTGAGAAGGCCGTTGAGCTGATCACCTCCGACAAGGACCGCTGGGTAAAGACGATGCTCGCGGAAGAATACGGCCTGCCGTCGGAGATCCGCTCACCGTGGATGGCGGCGGGATGTACGTTTAGCGCGTTCATCGTGTGCGGCCTCGTCCCGCTGGTACCCTACCTTTTCGGAATGGCTGCGTCCTTCCTCATCGCCTGTGTCGCTACGGGCGTTACGTTCTTTCTAATCGGATCGTTCAAGAGCCGCTGGTCGACAGCATCCTGGTACCGATCGGGCCTTGAGACGCTTTTCGTCGGCGCGCTCGCGGCCGGAATCGCATACGGGGTCGGGGTACTTCTAAAAGGAATTGCCGGGTGATCACTCGAGACAATCTCGATCTTCGCAATCCCGTGGTGAACTCTGTAGCTAATTTCGGTTACGCTCCCAATCTCAGCTCGTCAATCTACGGTAAATATTCGGCATCCGTTCCGGCAGCGAAAGCACATCGTCGATGATGGTATAGCCGACATCGCCGTACAGATCCTTTAGCTCGCTTTCGCATTCGCGGTCGATGGTGATGCAGAATGGCGTGATGC
>JACDAK010000293.1 GCA_013695495.1 Blastocatellia bacterium
CTGCAGGCGAGGGAAGTGCACTTGGGGAAGGATTTCGCGTTTGGACGCAACCGTTCGGGGAACATCGACTTGCTGCGGAAGATGAGCGGCGACCTTGGGTTTGTGGCGGAGGAGGTGCCGGAAGTTCGCCTGCGAGAGAAGCGGATCAGCTCATCGATGATCAGGTATCTGCTCACTGACGGGCGAGTTAATTTTGCACGCCGGATGCTGGGGAGGCCGTATGGGGTCGAGGGCGTGATCGAACGTGGAGCGCGGCGTGGCCACACGATCGGATTCCCAACGGCAAACTTGAAACCTCACAATCGCGTCATTCCGAAGTTCGGCGTTTACGCCACGGCGACGTTGGTCGAGGGCGTTTGGCGAAGGAGCGTGACCAACATAGGCGTGCGGCCGACGTTTGAAAATGACGCCGAGCCGTCAATCGAATCTTATATTTTCGATTTTGAGGGCGATCTATACGGTGACGTTCTTCGGGTCAGGTTTCTGCACCGGATACGTGATGAGCGGAAATTTGCTGGTGTTGATGAGCTTAGGGCTCAGATTGAGCGCGACAGTGCACGCGTGCTGAAATATTTCAGTTATGAAGGCGTGCAGAATATGCTGGACGTTTTTTGATCATTTCTCTGCCTCGAGAAGTTTTCCCGCTTGGATTAATGCCGCGAGGTCCTCATCAGAGACGGTTGGGTAATGAAGATCCATCGATTCCAGCTTCTTCACGATTATCTCTGAGATCGCGAGTCTCGCAAACCATTTCCTGTCTGCCGGAATGACGTACCACGGAGCATCGGCCGTCGACGTCGCGGATATCGCTGCCTCGTAGGACTTCATATACTCATCCCAAAAGGCGCGCTCTTTGAGGTCGCCGGCTGAAAATTTCCAATTCTTTTCGGGTTCTTGGATGCGCGACAGAAAGCGTCGACGCTGCTCGTCGCGTGAGATATTCAGGAAAAACTTCATGATGTGGGTACCGTTCTCGACGAGGTGAGACTCCCAATTGCGGATCTGACGCAGGCGCTTGTCCCACACTTTCGGATCCTCTTTTATCTCCGCCGGCAGCGCTTGCGCCTGCAGTATTGAAGGGTGGACACGGACGACTAGCACTTCTTCGTAATGCGATCGGTTAAAGATTCCGATGCGGCCGCGTTCTGGCAGAGCGCGTTGGTGCCGCCAGAGATAGTCGTGATCGCGCTCCTCGGCAGACGGCTGCTTGAAAGATGTAACATTACAGCCCTGCGGATTTAACCCGCTCATGACAGCTTTTATCGCGCCATCCTTACCGGCCGCGTCCATGGCTTGAAAGACGATCAAAAGGGAGTGAACATCCTGTGCATAGAGCATCGACTGGAGCTCCGCCATCCGCTCGATGTTTTTTCGCATTACGGCGACGCCGTTTTTCTTATCGGCGGGATCGCCGACGCCCTCGGTCGAGTGTTTCGCGAGGTCGATTTTCGAGTCTTCGTCTATCTTGTATTTGTCTGTGTTCATAAGATTTTGGGTATCGAGGTTGCCTTTACTATTGTGAGCACAGATTCTACCATTCAAATAATGAATATCGGCATTACGGTTTATCCTACATATGGAGGCAGCGGCATCGTTGGGTCGGAACTTGGGCGCGATCTGGCGGAGCGCGGACACAATGTGCATTTTATCTCCTCCGTTTTGCCAACACGGGTTACCGAACTTGGTCCGCGTGTTCATTTTCACGAGGTCGAGATGATGTCATATCCGCTATTTGAGCATCAGCCATATGACCTTGCTTTAGCGACGAAGATGGCAACGGTGGCGCGAGCGGAGAAGCTGGATCTGCTGCATGTTCATTATGCGATCCCGCATTCGATCAGCGCAATACTCGCACGGGAATCCATCAAAGAGAAGCGTTATGTTCCGGTGATAACGACGCTTCACGGCACGGATATTACGCTGGTCGGTGCGGATCGGAGCTATCTGCCGATCACGCGGTACGGGCTGCAGCAGAGTGACGGCGTAACGGCAGTTTCGCGATTTTTGAAGAAGGCGACGATCGAGACATTCGATTTTGATGAGATCGAAGTGATACCGAACTTCATCTGTCCGCAGCACTATCGAAAGATACCTGATTCGCCGTTGCGTGCGGAACTAGCGCCGAATGGGGAGACGCTTCTGGTGCATGTTTCGAACTTCCGCTCGGTTAAGCGGCCGGGGGACTGCATTGATATTTTGCTGCACGCCGTTCAAAAGGGTGAGGATGTGCGGCTGGTTATGGTTGGTGATGGGCCGGAACGCTCGGCGGTGAAGTATCGTGCGGAGCAGAGTGGGGTTGCTGATCGTACGATCTTTGTGGGTAAGCAGGCGAACATTCCTGATTACCTTGGAGTTTCGGACATCTTTTTGCTGCCGTCTGAACTCGAATCCTTTGGGCTTGCGGCGCTGGAAGCGCAAGCGTGCGAAGTTCCGGTTGTGGCGACGCGCATCGGCGGCATACCTGAGGTTGTAACCGAGGGCGAGACCGGGTTTCTGAGCGACATCGGGGACGTCGAAAAAATGGCTGCGGACACGATAAGGCTTGTGCGTGACCCGGAAATGCGTGAGGCGTTTGGCAAGCGTGGCCGCGAACTGGCCGTTGAGCGATACAGCACCGAAAAGATAATTCCCCAGTACATCTCTTTTTATGAAAGCGTCCTGAACCGATCTTTGACCGCCGCCGCAGTTTAGTAATGATCAAACGATATATGCACAGACGGGAGCGGCATTTTGCGCTCCTGAATGATAACCGCACCGTTCAGCCGTTTGAATGGGGGACGGAGTTCGTTTGCGGTGACATCAACGGTGACGATCCGCGGGTCGCGCTTTCGAGATTTTCGCGTGAGGCGATCGCGAATAGCGATGAGTATTTTGCAGCGCCGAAGGATTTGGAGTTTCGGCTTGAGGCGCGGTTGTTCCCGTCGACTGCCTCGTTGAGCGCGGCGGAGCTCGCGAAGCCGGTGGAGCAGGTCGAGCTCCCTGTTCTTTCTTGGGAGAGCTCACTGGCGACGCCCTCGGTTGAGAATAATACGGCCTATGCGACTTATTTTCCGCACGAGAATAAGAAAGCTGCGGTGGTCATTTTGCCGCATTGGAATGCGAAGGCGGGGACATATTTTGACCTCGCGAAGTATCTGAACAAGGTCGGGATCGCGGCGATTCGGCTTACCCTTCCGTATCATGAAGAGCGGATGCCGCCGGAGTTGGAACGTGCTGATCACTTGGTGTCGCCAAATATTGGTCGCTCGGTGCAATCTATCAGGCAGGCGGTAGCGGACACGCGTGCGGCGGTTGCGTGGCTACGGCAGGAGGGGTATGACAAGGTCGGTGTTGTCGGGACGAGCATCGGGTCTTGTGTATCGTTTTTGGCGTTTGTGCACGACCGGTCGATCGATACGGCGGTCTTTAATCATGTATCCGGCTATATGGCGGATGTCGTGTGGCACGGGCTTTCGACCTATCACGTGCGTGATGGATTTGGGGATAAGATCGAGCTGGAAGAATTGAGAGAATTTTGGCTGCCGGTTTCGCCTATGGCTTATATGAAGAAGCTGGCGGCTCTTCCGCCCCGGCCGCAGCGATATATCTATACGCTTTACGATCTGAGTTTTCCGGTGCATTTGTCGCGAGAGGTGCTGGACGAGTTAACGCGGCACAAGATCAAGCATAGTCGCTCATCGATCCCCTGCGGGCATTATACGTTGGGGGAAAAGCCGTGGGTTTATATCGACGGGTATAAGATCATTCGCTTTCTGCATAAGAATTTGAAGTAGCCGGCCTGCCGCAAACTGTTCCGGCCGTCCGGAACAGTGTTAAACTTCCTTCATTTGCCGATGAGTCCAGTTCCCGATAAATTAAACCAAACTGTAGACGACGCGCTTGAGCTTTTGCTGGCTCGTGCGGGGAAATCGCGCGGGCTTCTGGTCGATGACGTTCGTCCGCGGATCGAGAAGGCTCTGGACAAATATCTTTTCGCGGATGAGCCCAGCGCTGGCCGAGCGGAGGTGCAGAACTTTATTGGGGAGATCCGTGCAGATGATCTTTGCTTGATAACTGCTTGTGAACGCGGTGACGAGAAGGCGTGGGAGGACCTGGTCGCGGGGTTTGACGCGACGGTCAAATCTGCGGCTCGAAAGATCTCGGCGAACGCAGAAGATGCCGAGGACCTTGCGAGCTCGATCTGGGCGGAGCTTTATGGTTTGCGGCAGGATGCGGAGGGCAACAGGAAAAGCAAGCTGGCGTATTACTCGGGGCGGGGGTCATTAGGCGGATGGCTAAGGGCGGTCGTTGCACAGCTCGCGGTTGATCAGTTTAGGAAGCAGTCGAAGTTGGTGCAGCTTGAGGAAGACCGTGAATTTGATGTGTTGGCGAATGAACTGCCTAACTCGCAGAACGGTCTTGTTGCTCAGCATGAGAACCCGGAAGAGATAATGACGGAGAGCAGGACTGCGGCCGACGTTACTGCGGCGCTCGGTTCTGCGATAGCGGTGTTGAAGGACGAGGATCGGCTGATATTGAAGCTCTATTATTTTGAAGATCTAAAGCTGAAGAACATCGCTGCGACGTTCGGGTTTCACGAAGCTACGGCGAGCCGGCGGCTGGCGAGGCTGCAGGCGGATATTCGCAAATCAGTGCAGAAATTGCTGAAGACCGAATATGGTTGGAATGACGGCGAGATCGATCAGTATTTGTATGAGAACGCTGAGAGAGCCGGGGTTAATTTTGAGAAAATGCTTGGGATCGCAGTGATAGTTATGGCGATGCAAGATTTTTGGGCTTGAATCGTTCTTAAGACGGGTCACGAAACCCAAAAATCGCTTGCGGCGGGCGGCCACAATACCGGGAACGCCCGCCAGAAAGTGAGAAATTAGAAGATGGCAACTGAATTCGACAGAGAGATAGAGGCACTGCTACGGGCGAAGGGCAAGACCCGGCTCGCGGCGGGACCGCGCTCGCCCGATGTCGAACATATTGATGCTGACGGAATTAGCGCGTTTGTCGAAAACGTGATGCCGGCCGGGGCTCGGCAGCGATACACCGCTCATTT
>JACDAK010000302.1 GCA_013695495.1 Blastocatellia bacterium
GCATCACCGAGACCGCTTCCAAGATAAATATCCCGCCGATGAACGGCAGCAAAAACTCTTGTTTGGTGAGAATCGCCACAGTTCCGAGCGCACCCCCGATCGCCAGTGACCCTACATCGCCCATAAAAACTTCAGCCGGGGGGGCGTTGTACCATAAAAAACCGAGACTGGCCCCAACCATTGCACCGCAAAACACCGTGAGCTCAGCTGACGCCGGCGTGTGTGCTAAGTCAAGATACTCTGCCCAGCGTCGATCACTCGAAACATACGTCAAAGCCGTCAGAGCCGCCATCGCGATAAAAGCCACGCTCGTTGCAAGGCCATCGAGTCCGTCGGTCAAATTCACCGCGTTCGAGGAACCAAGCAGCACAAAAATGATAAAGATCAGATACATCCCCGGCCAGACGTAAGTTACGCCAAATGGTTCCGCGGTCGATCTGAAGAACGGGATGCTGAGATTCCAGCTGTAATTTGTGAAGAAATACAGAACCGCCCATATGCCGACAGCCGCCAGCAGTTGTCCCGCCAGCTTCTGCTTTCCCGTTAGACCAAGACTTCGCTTTTTAACGATCTTAATGTAATCGTCTGCAAAGCCAATTGCGGCGAACATCAGTGTCGACACAAGGGCCAGCCACATGAAAAGACTGTCAAGCCGCGCCCACAGGATCGTGGAAACCAACACCGCGACGATTATCAGCACCCCGCCCATCGTCGGAGTCCCCTTCTTCGCCTGGTGCTCCTCCGAGAGTTCCTCGCGGATCTCCTGCCCAACGTTCAAAGCACTGAGCTTGCGAATAACAAACTTTCCGAAAAACAGCGACAGCAGAAGCGCCGTTATCGTCGCCCACGCCGTCCGGAACGTCACGTATTGGAAAACGTTAAGCCCCTTAAAAAAGAGCGATTCGCTTTCGGCACCGTACTGGCGATAGACCAGTTGATATAAAAGGTAATGGAGCATTACTGACGCGGCTGAGACGGCTTCGCCTTCACGCGGCCGCTGGCAGATCCTCGCTATTCTCTAGTTCAAATTTTTCGACAAGCCTCTCGATTACAACTTCAGTTCGCACCCCTCGTGACCCCTTGATCAAAACTACATCGCCCGGACGAATAAGTGCCGTCAGCTTTTCAGCTGCATCGTCGGAATCGGCAGCGAAAACACCATTGAGGCCGCCCGCACGTGCCGCCTCGACCAATTCCTTCGCAAGGCCACGAACACCGATAACCATGTCGATGCCCGCCTTCGCGATATCGGCTCCCGTCGCCGAATGAATCTCCGCCGCCGCTGGCCCGAGCTCTAACATTTCACCTGCGACCACTATCTTCCGCGACGCACCTTCCGCACCCTCGATCATCGTCCGTGTCATTGAGAGCAGCGCCGTTGGATTGGAATTATACGAGTCGTTGATCACCGTAAATCCCTGTGCAAATTTCAGCACCTCGCCTCGCTGCGCCGGAGCGGCAACCGACGCGAGCCGCTCGGCGATCGTATCAAGCGGTCTGCCAAGCGAATACGCGACAGCCGCGGCCGCCAGTGCATTCGATATGTTGTGCCGGCCGTTTAACGGGAAACTTACATGGTGTGATTTGCCGTCTGCGATAAGGTCGAATGAAGATGCCCCGAACCCCGACACCGACACATTAGCCGCCCGGACATCTGCACTATCGCTGAATCCAAAGGTCACGACCCTGCCCTTACTTAGAGGCGCCATCGCCAAAGTGAGCTCATCGTCCGCATTGAGGACGGCGATACCGCCATCTTTCATTCCCTCGACGATCTCAGCCTTGGCCTTAGCGACGTTCTCGATCGACCCAAGATGCTCGAGATGAACGGGCAAAACATTCAGCACAACCGCCACGTCGGGCGGGCTGATCTTACACAGGCGAGCGATTTCCCGCATCGGGGTGGACATCCCCATCTCGAGCACGGCAATGTCAAACCCGGGGTCAGTGGCAAGATTCAGCACC
Source organism: Blastocatellia bacterium (assembly GCA_013695495.1). Classification (GTDB taxonomy): domain Bacteria; phylum Acidobacteriota; class Blastocatellia; order Pyrinomonadales; family Pyrinomonadaceae; genus OLB17. The sequence continues at coordinate 1,966 of JACDAK010000302.1, forward strand.
GTTAGCGGATGGCCGAGTCCATTGTTGTAATTCTTGATGTTCCGCAGAACCGTGATGCCGTCTGAGGAAAGAACGTGAGCCGTTAACTCCTTCGCAGTCGTTTTCCCGGCGCTTCCGGTAATTGCAACGACCGTATTGCCCCACTCCTTGTATACGCCCTGCGCAAGATTCTGAAGCGCGGCGATCGTATCATCAACCACAACTAGGCGGTCATGAAAGGGTTCGAGCATTTCATAATGATCTTCAAGACGGTTATGCCTTATCACGCATGCAACCGCACCCGCAGCAAACGCTGCGGGCACATAGCGCGTCGAATCATCAAAGTCGCCGTTAAAGCCGTTTTCCTTGTAATCCGGCTGCGACAAAGCAAAGAACACATTGCCCGCCTTAACTTCTCTCGAGTCGATCACGCAACCTGTGACCTCATCATTAAGCAAGACGGGTGGAATGTTTGATGCCGAAGCATGCATGTGTTCAATTGCGATTCTCAGTTTCAATTCGTTTCCTGGTTGCTCCGGAAAGAGCCGCCGCTGTTACGGGCGGCTTGACGGGTTTCTTCTCTGGCGGTTCAGCAGCCCGGACGTTCGGCTCCAATGGTTTTCTTGCTTCAGATGGTTTCGGCGTCTTCGGAATCTCGGCGATCGATGGCCGTCCCTGGCTGAGGCTTTCGTTCGCTGACGCGGTGAGCACCTCGATCTCCTGGCCGTCGCCAACGCTTTCCTGGATCTCCTCTTCCTCGTCCTCTTCGCGGGGAATCACCACGCCGCCGATCTTGTCGGGCTGAACTCCGAGCTCCGAAAGTATCGCATCGCCGATCTCTTTGAATACGGGCCCCGCTGCAGCACCCCCGCCACGTCCGCCAAACTTGGGCTCGTCCATTACCACTGCAATGGTGACTTCCGGGTTGTCAGCAGGAGCAAAACCGATAAACGACGAAACGTATTTGGCGGGATTTATCCGCTTGATCTTCTCGTCAAACTTCCACGCCGTTCCCGTCTTTCCGGCGGCGCTATGGTTATCAAGTTGTGCTGATTTACCGGTTCCGCTGATGACGACCTCTTTCAGCATCGACTTTAATCCGCGCGCAGTAGCTGCGCTCACAACCCTTGTTTTCTCGGGCTGCGCGGACTTGAAAATCGTTGCATCTGCATTTCGGATCTCTTTGATTATGTGCGGCTGAACTCTGACACCGTTGTTTGCTATCGTCGCAAAAGCGGTTGCCATTTGCAACGCCGAAACGCCAATTTCATACCCGATCGCCATCGATGCCAACGAGTCGCCGTACCACCGCTCAACCGGCCGCACAACGCCGCTCGTTTCGGCAGGTAATTCGATTCCCGTAGCCGAACCAAAACCGAAATTTGTGATCGAAGCATGAAAGCCTTCTTTCCCGACTTTCATGCTCGTTTTGATCGCGCAAACGTTGCTCGAAACCGCCATCGCCTTCTTATATGAGATCCGTCCTAAGGCCCGAGAATCTTTGAATTGGCGTTTACCAATCTGAATCACCCCGCTGCCGCCGTCTATCTCGCCATCGGCATCGAACAGGTCGCGCTCGAGCGCAGCTCCGTAAGTCACTAGCTTAAAAACAGACCCCGGTGAGTACATGCTCTGGATCGCGTGGTTGTTGAGGTTTTCCGGACCGATCGACTTCATATCGTTTGGATCGAACGTCGGATAGTTCGCCATCGCCAGGATCTCGCCAGTCTTGTTCGATATAACGATCGCGATGCCCGACTTTGAACCGGTCGACTTCACGGCTTTCTCGAGCGCCTGTTCCGTCTTGTACTGAATGGAGTGGCTGAGAGTCAGAACGACATCTTTCGACGGCTCTTTGTCGGAAACCGTCTCATCGTAAACCCGCCCGAGGCGGTCGCGTTCCTGCACCTTCCTGATCACGGCGCCGTAAAGATTTTCGTTCTGAGACTGTTCAATGCCGGCTTGACCGACCCCTTCCGCGTCACTGAATCCCACCACGTGGGCCGCAAGGCGTTCATACGGGTAGCTCCGCTGCTGATCCTCACGCCAGTGCAGGCCCTGATAGCGCGGCAGATCGGCTTTGCGGCTCTTAGGGTCGTCAAGTTGTTTGTTTATCCGGTCCGCCGTCTCAGCATCTATGCCTTTTTTCAGCGGAACAAATCTACGCTCCAGCTCTTTCGCTTCTGCCAACCGAGTCCGCAACTCCTTTTCATTTAGGTCAAGGAGCTTCGCAAGATCCTTAGCTGTTGCAGCAACGTCTTCCACTCGCATTGCATCGGCGTACAGCGTGTTCACCTTCACGCTCATCGCCAGCACTCTTTCATTCCGATCGTATATTGTACCGCGCGGCAGCTTGCTCTTCTTATGATCGCGCCGCTGCCCGATCGCTCGTTCTTTCAGCCAATCGTGCTGGGTAATTTGCAGATCCACCAAACGCCAACTGATGCCGCCGATCCAAAGAACAAGCAGCGCGACGATGAACATGAAGCGGTTGAACGCAACCCGCCGTGAGTCCCCTTTCTTTGAAGCCGTACGTTTGCCCGCCATAAATTATCGTTCCAATGATGATCGTTCCCGGGTTTCGCCTGCCGATGCAACACGGCGAGGGCGGCTATCAACACTTGCAGACGGAGCCTTGACCACAGCTGGCGTGGGCGGCGCGGGGGGTGTCTGCCGGACGGCCGCAGTTCGTCGGACATCGGTCTGTTCGGGCGCTCTCTGAACGGGCTTCTTTACCGGCTGAGATTCTACCGAACGCCCCGGAGCCTCTGCTGTAGGCGTCTGCTCAGTTGTTCGAGGTTTCCGCTCGTCGTTGGCTCGCGGATATGCGGACTCAACACGCGCCGCCGGCCTCTCGACAGCCTCTGGTCTCGTTGAAAGCGGCACCGCTTCAGCCGGAGCCGCGGTCATTGCCATCGATGCGAATTCTACGGCTGCGTCGAACTCCGCAAATCCGAGTTTGCGAGCGTTCTTCTTGATCTCGACCGGTGAAAGCGCCATTTCGCGGGCAAGCCACAGGCGTCGCCGCTCAGCCTCGAGATCGTCGATCTGCTTACGCAGCCGCGAGTTCTTTATAGAAAGGTCAATGGATGAGAAATGCTGCAGCGCCGCGAAAAAAAATCCGCTCGCCATTACCGCGACACAGATCACTATCAACAAAAAATGTTTCCATTGCAGGGTCACCGCCTGCGGCGCCGCGTGTCGTCTTGCATTTGTTCGGATCGGTTTTTTTCTCATATTATGAATCTCACTTGAGCGGCAATAGGCGCTTTGCCGCTCGTAGTTTCGCACTTCGGGAACGCGGATTTGCTCGCATCTCGTCCTCACCCGGAATGATCGGCTTTTTTGTCAATATCTGAACCCTCTTCTCAGCACCGCATACGCATTGCGGTATCCGCGGTGGACAAAAACAGCGTCCAGACTGCTTTTGAAATGTCTGCTTCACAACACGATCTTCCAGCGAATGAAACGAAATAACAGCCAGTATCCCATTTTGTTTCAACACCCCGATCGCATCATTCAAAAATCGTTCAAGCACCCCGAGCTCGTCGTTCACGGCTATCCTGAGTGCTTGGAAGGTCCGCGTTGCGGGATGTATAGCGTCCTTTTTCCCCCGACCGACCGCTCTCTGTACTAACGCAGCAAGGTCACCCGTTTTCTCGATCGGCGTGCCCGCCTCCCGCTTTTCAACTATCCACCGTGCGATCTTCCGCGATTTCCGCTCCTCGCCGAACTCATAAATAATGTTCGCGATCTCTTCCTCGCGTAGCTCGTTCAGCATGTCGGCGGCCGTCGGACCCCCCGATTCCGGATCCATTCTCATGTCAAGGTCCGCATCGAAACGAAAGCTGAACCCGCGTTCCCCGCTGTCGAACTGCAGCGACGAAACCCCCAGATCCGCGATTATCAAGTCGACACCGTCTTTGGCGTGCTCCTTTGCGATCTCCGCGATCGATTCGAAGTTCGACTTCACCACCGCGACCCTCTCACCGAATTGAGCGAGACGCCGCTTCGCATGCTCGATCGCTTCCCTATCGTGGTCGATCCCAATCACGCGTGCATCCCGAAACTTCTCAAGCAACCGCTCGGTATGTCCCCCCATTCCCAACGTCGCATCGATGACGAGAGTCGGCATCGCGGCAACAGCTAAGTCCAAGATCTCATCCGCCAGCACCGAGGTGTGAATATTTTCGGCTTCGCCAGATGTCATATTCAAAGATCGCTATTGTTTCTGGACACACCTCGACTGCGCCCGCCAATATAGGGCATTTCCGACCTCAGTTTTGATTGGAAATCTTAGGTTTCTGTCGCGATTCCGGGTCCCGCCTGCGTTCGGGCCTTTAGGAATCTGCCGAAAGAAAGTCGGCTAAGTTGTCTGCACGATGCTTAAGGCTTAAACAGTGTCTTTACCTTTCGGAAGATTCAAATAAGCTTACTGCCCACCCTTACCTAACAACCATATGCATAATACGTCGATTTGTTACAGCCTGTCAAGATTTAATTATTATGGACTTTTAATCAAGTGCTTAAACTTCATCATTAGCTCAGTTTAGGCACAATTCCTTCCGGAAACACCTTTTTTTATTTCTGAAAGAGTACTGTAAAGTTGTTGATTGGCTCTAACTATGGACACACTTTTTGCCCAACTCCTCGTCTTTGGTGTGCTCGTCGCCGCCGCCAACGTGCTCGGCGGTCTCATATTGTTCCCGTCGCGGCATCATCGCGAACTCAAGCGTGTCTTGAAATACGTGCTGGCTTTGGGCGCGGGCTACATACTTGCGGTGACGTTTATGGAGATCGTACCGAAGTCCGTCCTGCTCTGGCAGCGCACGAATCCTGAAACTTCGAGTAATCTCTACGTTCCGATGCTTTTGCTGCTTGGCGGCTACATGCTGACACAGTTTTTTGAGCACACCATCGCACCGCATTTCCACCTCGGCGAAGAGGTACACGCCGACCACGTTATCTCGGCCCGTTCCGCGTACACAGGCGTAGGCGGGCTTCTGATACACACGTTCTTTGACGGCGTGTCAATTGCCGCAGCTTCACTCATCGACGTCCGCGTTGGATTTCTCGTTTTCATCGCTGTCTTCCTGCATAAGTTTCCCGAGGGATTCACGATAGGGTCAATGATTCTCGCTGCCGGCAAGGGCTTCCGCGAGGTTCTTATCGCAACCTCGCTGATCGGAATGGCCACGGTAGTAGGCGTCGTGGTGTTCTATTTCGTCGGAACGAGAGCAGAGGTGTCGGTTGCGTATGCACTTCCGATAGCTGCCGGCGTTACATTATATGTAGCGGCGAGCGACCTCATACCGGAAGTGAACCACCACGGCGGAAAGCGCCCGCTCGTTTCATTCTCGGTCTTCGCCGGGGTCGCTTTGTTTTTTGTCGTCCATTTCCTCGTCGACAGATTCCTCGGACACTGAAAATTTTGCCCTCCAACGCCGATTTCGGGAACAAAATCTGAATCCCGTCGTTAAATAGTTGTTGGAGGTACTTTTCAACGATGCGTGAACCTTTAGTTGCAGGAATATTAAGTCTATTAGTTCCCGGAGTGGGTCAAATTTATAACGGCCGTATCCTCATTGGCATTATTTGGCTGGTAGTGACCGGAGTTTCATGGATCGGATCCGCCGGATTGTTAGGCTGGGTGGTTCATCTCATCGCAGCATGGTGTGCTTACAGCTACGCCAAAGATAACCCGGTGCGGTAAATAAGTTTCTTCATACGATCCTCCTGTGGCCCGATGTATGCAGACATCGGGCCTTTTTTTGTCTTTTTCAATTTCAAGCCATTTGCAGTATCATTGAACCAAGTTTCAAGAGGTTAGAATTTCGCGCCTTTCAAAAGCTAAAGGTCCGTTCTAACCTCTCATTTATTGTGGTCAAAGAAGGTTTTCCATTTGTTATCGTTCCGGCTGTTGCGGCACTTATCGCCGGAGCTCTGCAGATCTGGTGGCTCGCGGCGGTGCTGGCGGCCGTCGCACTGTTCATGGCCTTCTTCTTTCGCGACCCGTTCCGGAACGTACCGGAAGGTGACGACATCATCCTCGCCGCGGCTGACGGCAAAGTAACTCGAGTCGAAGAGCTTGAGAGCGGTAAGCTTGTCAGCGTCTTTCTCTCACCGATCGACGTTCACATCAATCGCTCGCCAATTCAAGGTAAGGTCGTGAAGGTCACGTACGTTGTTGGAAAGAAACACCCGGCAACCAGCAACGAAGCCAGCTTTTCGAACGAACGGAATTCCCTCACCATCCAAAACGACAAAATGACTGTGATCTGCACACAGATCGCTGGAATCTTGGCCCGTCGAATCGTCTGCTGGAGCAAGGAAGGCGACGACCTCGCACTCGGCGAAAAATTCGGGCTTATCAAGTTCAGCTCCCGCACAGACCTGCTGATGCCGCCCGAGGTTGAACTGCAGGTAAAGATCGGCGACCGTGTGGTCGGCGGCGAGACCGTTATTGCACGCCTGCCATAATTTATGGAAAACGAAGAACCCAAGATCGTTCACAGGGGCATCAAAAAAGGCCTTTATGTCATACCCACGGCCTTTACCGCCGCGAATATCGCGATGGGCTTTCTCGCCGTCCTTTGGTCGATCCGCGGTTTCCACCTTGCGTTCACAGACCCTGTCGCCGCCTCAGGTTATTTCAACTACGCCGCCGTCGCGATCGGCCTCGCAATTCTTTTTGACACACTCGACGGCCGCGTTGCACGGATGACAAAGACGGCGACCGAGATCGGTGTACAGTTCGACTCCCTCGCGGACGTACTCACTTTCGGTATCGCCCCGATCGCTCTCATCTACAGCTGGGGGATAGCGGCGGCCTTCAACGAAAATTCGACCGAGCACGGCTTCGGCGTCTTTCTTCTCTTTATGTATCTGATGTGCGGGGCATTTCGCTTGGCAAGGTTCAACCTGCAGGCTACTCGCCCCCGCGTACTGATGGAAGGCACGCCGAAGGTGGATAAGAAGAATTTCGTCGGTCTGCCGATACCGCCCGCCGCAGGCTTGATGGCAGCCATTGTCCATTTCGCACCGCTCCCGCTGAACGGCTACGGAGAAGGCGCCGCAAAGTTCTACGCGATGCTGATGATGGTGCTGATCGCGGTCCTCGGCGTACTTATGGTAAGCACGCTGCGCTACACAAGCTTCAAAAGTGTCGGTTCCGGCCGCGGCAATCTGTACGTTGTGCTTCTTATCGCGGCGATCGGAATGCTTATGTGGCTCTATTCCAATTACGTCCTGCTCATCCTTGCAACCCTATACGTCTCGCACGGCGTCCTATGGTACGTCTTCAGCCTCCTCCGTCGGTCGGCGGCCGCCAAAACATAAGCCCCAGATTATCGTTTGAAAGTTGCTACGGGCGCGGACGAAGAAGGGCGGCGGCGTTGTTTTTGCCGATGGGAATCAGGGTTGACAAGGTCGTCCTCATACCGGCGAAGAGCTGCAACAAGAATCGCAATGAGCATAAGGAACATCACGGCGACCGCAGTCGTGTGAAGAACAAAGTCAAAAATGCTGTGCACCAATATCGCAAAACATCCTGCAAAAGCGCCCAGCGCGACCCCACGCCGGTAGACGTTCTCAACCTGTATCGCTTGCCGCCCGAGCCGAACCAGTAGAAACAAGAAGAGCCCTCCCAGCAATAAACCCGGAACTCCGGCATCAGAGACCACTTGGAGATAATCGTTGTGCGCCTGCTCGACGCGTTCCATGCCGCTATAGGTGTCGTGGCGCGTATATGCGACCGCGTATGCACCGAGCCCCGTGCCGAACGGCATGCTATCCGCAATAGTGCGAAGCGTCACGCTCCAGATATGCCCGCGGTTGGTTGTCACATCTTCCGTCTGTCCGGATTCGGCGATTCGCGTCAGCGAGCTCTCCCCGCCAACAAACATCGACCCGCCGACTATCGCACCAACTAGCAGCACCGAGAGTGCAAGCTTCACGGCAAGTGCCCGTCCCTTCTTAAACTCCGCGGTCATCAGAACTAGCAGCACGATCTGCGCAAACATCGCGACGAGCCCGCCCCTCGAACCACTTAGCACAAGAGCAACGCCCATCAATGCGATAGCCGTTATATAAAGAAGACGCTTGTCCTTCGCGATCGCCCCGACAAAAAGAAGCCCCAACGGAATCGGGATCGTCATCTCCATTATCGCCGCAAAATTGTTCCGGTTTACGAACGATCCGAACGGCTCGGCAAGGCCCGCGTCATAGATCCCGTATATCAGGTCCGGGCTGAGCACAGACTGCAGTATCGCGAAGAATGCATAGACAAACCCAAAGATCGTCATGGCAGCCGCCATCTTCCGAAGCCGCGCAGCGGTTGTAAATACTGTGAGAGCAATGGCAAAGAAAATGAAAAGCCCAAAAAGATGAAGCGAGCTTACCCGCGTAGCGAAAGGGTCGATTGAGATGGTCCGAGGTATGTCAGCAACTCCCGCCACTTCGGCGATGCTGCCAAAAGGTATTATCTGAATAAGCCCATAGATCGCCGCACCCAACACCGGCACTTGAAGCAGACTTGTGCTGTACCTAAACTCACCCGACGCAAGCCCGTCCACTGCCCACAAGATCGCAAGCAATGCGATAAGAATATAAACAAAGGCCACCACCGGCTGATGCACGCCGCCATAGGCGATCACGGAAAATACCGCGATGGCGAAGATCAATACAAAAACTATCTTTCCGCTGAGTGTCATTGGCTCAATTACGCGTTAGCCGGAAATCGTCCAGCCAAAAAATACCGGTTATCGGGCACTCCAGCTCGCAATATTCCCGCACCACGCGCAGTTCGATTGATGTGCCTTCCGGCGGCATCCGGAAGTTAACGCTTATCTCCTGCCAGTCTGCCGTACCGGTTGCAAAAGCCGGAGACCGAGCCAACAGCGAGCTGTCCTTTCCGCCGAGCACATCCAGAATCGGCATACTTCCGCTGCGAAGATTCTCCGTTCGAACACGAAAACTTAGCCGATACGACGTATCAGGCTCGACCGTCACCACCTGAACGATGTTATAAAACTCCGGCTTATTAAAAAGGCGGAAGTTCACTTTCAGGCTCCGATTTCCTTCGGTCTTTACAGACGTATCCGTGCCGATATCCACACGATTTTCATTACGAAATATTTGCCAGCCAAAAAGGGCTTGGTCGTGCTGGCCGATAAACGTTTCAAATCCCGGATTCGTAACCGCTTCATGCTCCGCCTCTTTATCTACGCCCGTCTCACGTGCGAACTCCAGGGCGTCACGATAAAGCCGGCGCGTATAAAGCTGTCGGGCGATCAGCGCGGCAAGCTCTTTCTGTTCCGCCTTTTCTTCCGCCGAGAGTTTGTTCCAGACACGAACTGCGTCTGCACCGGCCCCACGCTGAGCAAAGAAATCGGCAAGATAGACACGTACCTCAGGGGTATCCGCAGCGAGTGATTCCACCTTTGCCGGATCCTGATCAAAATAATTCCATGCAAGGGAAAACACCTGCTCGCGATAGATAATGCCCTTTTCCGTCGTTTTGCGAAACTCGCCGAAAGCCTCGTCCTCGCGCCCGCGCCGCAAGAGAAAGTTGCCATACTGCCATCGCGGAAACGCATAGTTCGGCGCCAGTTCGACCGCACGCAGAAAGGCGGGTTCGGCCTCGTCAAAGAGCTCTCCCTGCTCAAGGCCGCGTCCAAGCTCTATCCACATTCGGTAGTCGTATGGCGCGAGCCGTACCGCCTTTTCCAGATATCCCAGCGACCTTACCAGGTTCTCTTCGGAAAACCCCTCGCGCTCTTTCACACCCGCCAGCCAAAAGGGTTGTGGATCAGCGGGCGCAAGGTTCATTGCCGAAGAGGCAAATTCGGCCGCATTTGGCTGCTCCACGTTCGTAATTTCAACCAGCAAACTACCGATCTGCCAACGAACGGCGAACCACGCAAACACCAGCGCGAGCACTATTACGCCGGCCGCAACAAGCTTTCCGGCCGGAGTTTTTGTACTAATTTGCGTTTCTGATTCGATCACAGCTCGCCTTTGAAGAATTCGATCAACTTCTCTGTAACATATTCCAGCTGAAGCATTCTAAGTTCCGGAAACACCGGCAGCGCCAACGTCTCGCGCGCCGCAAGTTCCGCCACCGGCAGATCGCCCGCCTTATATCCGAGATAGGCGAAACACTCCTGCAGATGGAGCGGTACGGGATAGTAGATGTCGGTGCCGATCTCATTCGAGCTAAGGAACGCCCGCAGCTCGTCACGGCGTCCTGGCACACGAACAACGAACTGATTATAAATGTGCCTCACGTCCTCACGTTCTACCGGCAGGATCAGCTGGTCGCTGATCATGGCGTCGCCGAGTATCTCCCGGTACCTGCCCGCGTTGAAAGCACGCGCCTCCGACCACCCTTCAAGCCGCGGCAGCTTTACGCGAAGGATCGCCCCCTGGAAACCATCCAGCCGCGAATTGAGACCGACCCATTTGTGGTAATACCGTTCCTTTGACCCATGAACACGCAGAGCCCGCAGCTTGTCCGCAAGCTCGTCGCTGTTCGTGGTCATAAACCCGCCGTCGCCCATGCCGCCAAGGTTCTTCGACGGATAGAACGAGAAACAGCCCACATCGCTCATCGCTCCGGCGAGCTTTCCGTCCTCTTTGGCACCGATCGCCTGCGCGGCATCTTCAACCAGCGGAACCCCATGCTTCTCGCTGATCTTTTGCAGCTCCGCCATCTCCGCACACTGGCCAAACAAGTGCACAGGCTGTATCGCTTTGGTCCTTTCCGTTATCCGCGCTTCTATCTGAGCTACGTCGATATTGAACGTATCCGGCCGGATATCAACAAACACCGGAACAGCTCCGAGCCGCGTTATCGCGCTCACAGTTGCAAAAAAACTATAAGGCGTCGTGATGACCTCATCGCCCGGCCCAACGTCCAACGCCATCATCGCCAAAAGAAGCGCGTCGCTGCCCGAGGCGCAGCCGATCGCGTGCTTCGTCTCGCAATATACGGCAAGCTCTTCCTCGAGAGCCGAAACCTCCGGGCCGAGGATATACGCGTTCGTATCCAACACCCGTGCGATAGCGGCATCGATCTCGGGCCTCAGAGCGTCGTTTTGTTCTTTTAGGTCAAGTAATGGAACTTGCATCAATTACGAATCAGCAGAACACAAATACCTGCGTTAGCAAGCGTTGTCGGCAAGAGGTGATCAATGGACAATGATATCCGAACCCTTTCCAATTTGCATTTTGGAGCGGTGTTTTTTAGCCTTAACGGGATGCCCGCCCCGAATTCAGACAACATGAACGAGATCATTAAACGGCTGCGCCGCGCCTATCCCGACGCGCACTGCGCTCTTGTTCATTCAAACGCGTTCGAATTGCTTATCGCAACGATCCTCTCCGCCCAATGCACGGACGAGCGTGTAAACATCGTGACCGCAGACCTATTCCGCAAATATCGCGGGCCTGCCGACTACACCGCCGTCGCGCAGGACGAGCTCGAAAAGGATATCCACTCCACCGGCTTCTTTCGCAACAAAGCCAAAAACATTCAGGCGGCGTGCACGAAGATCATTGACGAATTCGGCGGCGAGGTCCCCGCGACGATGGACGAGCTTCTCACCCTAAACGGCGTCGCACGCAAAACAGCCAACGTGGTGCTCGGCAACGCATTCGGCATCGCGTCCGGCGTTGTCGTCGATACCCACGTCTCGCGCCTCTCGCAGCGGCTCGGCCTTGTCGAGACAACGACGCCCGAAAAGATCGAGCTTGAACTTCAGGCCATCGTGCCAAAAAAGCATTGGGTGATGTTCTCGCACTGGCTCATCACGCACGGCCGACGCATCTGCACTGCGCGAAAGCCGAAGTGCGGCGAGTGCTTCCTCGCCGACGTCTGCCCGTCGTACGAGATCTTCATGAGCGACGCCGATTGACAGAATCGCCCGACCGCTACCATAATTGGTCGTTCAAATGGATAGAAAACTTCTTATATTGTGTCTGATTCTAGCTGCCGCATTTGCCGGCTGCACTACCGAAACTCCGGTCGATGACAGAACAGCGCCAAAAGCCGTCCGTGCAGCTGCGACCAAGCCGGAAGCGCCTGATAACGCATTCGCCGCCGGCGGCGAGGCAGCGAACGCAGGCATCATCGGCACAAAAACCGCCCGCGAGCTTTGCTTCCTAACCGACACCGGCGACGACGTCGTGCTTAAAACTCAGACCTTCGCCATCGACTTCGCCCCGTTCGAAGATTCTTGCTTTGTAACGGCCCACAATCCCGAATTCGACGATCCCCCGATGGAATCGTCGATCGCAATCTATCAGAAAGACAAAAAGGTCTTCGACTTCCCCGGCCAGTTCAACGGCGCCGAATTCGGCTGCTGGGTAGACGCCGTGTCGTTTCAGGATGTGACCGGCGACGGCCTTGTTGACGTCATCGTCATCGGCAAATGCAGCGCCCGCGCCGCCGCCTATAATGAAAATGTTGTTTACATTAATAACGGCAAAGGATTCGAAACAAACGAGGAAGCAAACCTGAAGGCATCCGAGCTAAAGACCATAAAGGAAGTCGCCGATTTTGTCAGAAAGAACAAACAACTCTTCGCACGGTGACGCCACGCTCCCGCTCATAATCGTAAATCCGAGATCGGCCGCCGGCGGCACACGCGATAAGTGGTCAGGCGTTGCCGCAGACCTTCGCGCGCATTACGGCGCGTTCAGCGTCGCTTTCACCAAGGGACCGGGCGACGCAATCGACATCGCCCGCACCGCAGCCGAAGCCGGCCGTAAATTCGTCATCGCCTGCGGCGGCGACGGCACGATCAACGAAGTCGCCAACGGCATCCTGCTCTCCGGCACCGGCTGCGAAATGGGCATCTTCCCTTCCGGCACGGGCGGGGACTTCCGCCGCACGCTCGGCCTGCCGACATCCCCGCGCGAGATCGCACGTTGTCTGAAAGAAGGCCGCACACGCAGCATCGACGTCGGCAAAGTTACGTTCATCGACCACGACGGAAACGAAGCGACACGCTTCTTCCTCAACGTCACATCCTTCGGCCTCGCCGCGTCCATCATCGAACGGGTAAAGGGCAGTACATCACTCAACTGGCTGCCCATCGACAGCGTCCGCGGCCGTGCAAGTTATGCTCTTTCTACGCTGCAGGAAGTCGCCGGGCTCGACCGCACGATGGCGCGCGTAAGCATCGACGGCGGCGAAGAGAAGCCCCTTGCCACCGTCAACTTCTGCATCGCCAACGCCCGCTATTTCGGCGGCGGAATGATGATCGCCCCCGACGCTAAGCTCGCCGACGGCTACCTCGACGTCGTCAACGTCGGCGACATTAACACCGCAAAGATCATCCTCAATTCATACACCCTCTACCGCGGCACCCACATCAACCTCCCCGAGGTCAAAAGCAAACTCGCCCGCCGCATCACCGCCCGCCCGATGAATGACGCTGATGTCATCCACATCGAGATCGACGGCGAACTCCCC
>JACDAK010000318.1 GCA_013695495.1 Blastocatellia bacterium
ATGTAATCCCTCATACGCATCTCTATCTGTTGTCTATTTAAATCGCGCTGATAAGATGATACTCGATCTGCATTCGGGGCAAGATGTCCTTCTTCTCGAACGCCAGATTCTTCGCGGGATTCCTAAAAATCTTGAAGATAGGAATGTCATTCAAGTTCGAAACGACGGTTAGAACATAATCATCCTTATATTCTTCGGCTTTCTTGTATTCCTTTTCGGTAAGCCTTAACTTGCCTCTTTTCTCTCGGATTCCCTTTATTTCGGCTAAAAAAGTATTCTTATTTTTATCTACTTGGAAATCGTAGCCATCCCCGAACAAGCGAGCATCTTCGATCAGTCCACCCTCGAACATTTCGATGGAATTGTAATTTGCCAGGAAAAACATTTCGGCTTGAAGACCTGTTTTCTGCAATTGTTTGAAACGTGATTTCGCTATAGGTTTTAATTTAGGCGCCCGAATCTTAGGGATAGATATTGGGGACAGTGCTCTTAGTTCCGCCTTTACGATATTGGCGAAGCCTTTTACATCTTCGCTTCCAAACAACGAGTCGATAAAAACCTTTCGGTGAATATACGCATCTCCTTTCTGCCACCAGCCCATGCGGCCATTTTCGGGGAAAAATGGATCGAATAGATCCATTCGGTTCTTAACGGTGCCAACTGTATCCGCAACACCAATCTCTACGCAAAAATTATAAAATGCGGTTTTAATAGTGAATCCAAACTGCTTGATGAAATCATCGCTAAATTTTGCCAGTCCATAACCGATCAAATTTAGAATCTCGTAGTTAACATGACGATTACCGGTTATAGCCATACTTTTACCGCCGTTTAGTTATTGATTGGATTAGCCCGGCCGCGAGCAGGCAGAGAAGCTAAATGTAAGAACGGCACCTGAAAATGAGGCTGAATGCATTGAAGAATCCAGCATTCCTTCGGAGATAGTCTGCGCGGAAATGGTTCAGCGAGAACAATTGGAATATTGTGTCCGCCTAAACCCATGTTCGCCGTAAGCGTAGGACAAACATTTGACTTATTCTCGCGGACAAACCATCGCCGATACTGATACACGATGCCGGGCTTCTTTACCGCATCCCTTACACGCAGGTGAATTTTACTATTTTGGTCCCCGTAAAAGTCGGACGGCTCCGCCGTTTCCGGCTCGAGAAAATCAGTCACCGGACGCGGATCTTTACCGAGCGGAGGCGGAATAGTGAAACTCGATGATTTCGGAGCACCTACAAGGTCTTTCAAGTCGTTGATTCTAACTGGAGCGCCGTAGTGGAAGGTCTCCTCACCGCGAAATCCAACGATAAAAATACGCTCCCGTCCCTGTGGGATATCGGTGTATTCACACGCCCTTAAAATAAACGGGATGAACGAGTATCCGGCTTTCTCAATTTCGGCGGCGATTACGCTGAACGACTCACCATTATTGTGAGTCGCCAAGGTCTTTACATTCTCAAGAAGGTAGGCACGTGGTGAGAGCTCGCGCATCAGCCGCACCACATCATAGAACAGGTGACCGCGAGGATCGTCAAAGCCTTTCGCTCGTCCGGCCTGAGAGAAAGGCTGGCAAGGAAAGCCTGCGGTCAGAATATCAACCGGGTCAGTATTTTCCTTTGTAATATCTTGTACGTCGTGGCTCGACGTGAACCTGACTTCAGGATGATTAGCGAGATATGTCCGACGAGAATTCTCATCTACCTCATTTGCCCAGACAACGTCGCAGGACGCATCTTTGAACGCCTGACATATGCCGCCGACGCCAGCAAATAAACTTCCGACTGTGTAAGGGGTGCCATTCGCGACCATCTATTGAGCAGAAAATAAATAACCTCTTAACGTATCGCATTTTCTACGCTGATGCTAGTAGCGAACACTGCCCGACTGTCTTAAATGAGGTGCCTGGCATCAGTAATACCTCAGCCAAGCGGAGGCGAAGCTCGCCTGAACACTCCCGTCATGCTCAGTTAAAGAAGATCTGTAAGTTATTGAAAAAATTGGCTCCGCAGGTAAGACTCGAACTTACAACCCTTCGGTTAACAGAAGGGGGAACTTGTAGTTACCGAATGATACACATGACCATTAAACTTAATGTTCACAATCGTTTAGTAAGCTTTTGATCAGTGCGTAACACTTGGTGATTTTGTGTCATATTAGCGGAACTTTGACTAGTTATGTCACATTTCATGTCACAATCTGCGTACTGAGGTTTGACGATCTTGACTTCGACGGGCCTGATGATGACGAATTCTATTCACGAAAAAAGCATTGAGCGCCCCAGACTATCACTCACCGATATTTACTGGCTCTTTCGAAAACTCGTACATTCAGTAATAACCGATGTTAGCACGAACTTACGATAATCCTAACGATAATTTAAAATCCACCAAACGGCGAAGCCCAGCCATAGAAAAAAGAAGCAGACCGACAATATTCTGCGAAGACCGTCACGGCCCAGATCTTCCACCAAACTGTTTAGGATGTTCCCGAACAAGAATAAGAACTGACAAAATCACCAGTCGGGGTTTTCGTCGTATCCGCTTATGGCACCGATAAGTGCTCCGACAATCGCTCCTGGCGGCCCAAACATCGCTCCGCCCGCGGCTCCGGTGAGGATACCTTTTCGAAAAGCATTGTCTTCACGCTTTTGCTGGCGCCTGTTTACCGAATAAGGCGCTCGAATGCGACCGTGAACGGCACGTGATCGTTTCGTGCAGTCAGTGCCTTTCAGTTCATTGCAGTCGATGTGAGCAGGATAGAGGTTATTCAGATGGTCCGTCCCTCCGAGTGCGCGAGGAATAGAATGCTCGACGTTCCAGGCACCCCGAGCTCCGCGAGTCGCGTAATTGCAAAAGGCGAGCTTTCGACCGCACAGATGGCAATAGCCTGAAGTCCTGTCAAAAATGCGCTCTAACTTTTCGTCTGAATATCCCACCGCTTTTCCCCCAACTACCCGAGATAGCCAAGTATACCTTGGAAGTTACATTTATACTTCAACCAATATATCAGTCATTTCCCCGACCTCGTTTGAAGCATCTGAAAAGACCGGTCTCGCCGGCGTGATGCCCGGGTTGAAATGCGGCAGCTTCTTGGTCTTGACGATGGCTTCTATGGTCTGTGGTTGCCGCAGAGTTCCGTCTATAACGTCGAACGCGGCCGCTCCCGCCAGCATCCGAAGCACTTCTGCGATCACCAAAGTAGAAGCAAAGGTCCCGACAAAAGAGGCGCCAACCGCTCTGTTGGCAAGCAGTGTCAGACCACATTTATCTACTCCTCGTTCGCCAAGGTCGGCATAGGCTGCTGCTTCGATAGACTGATCTTGATGGGGCTCGGCCGCACTTGCGTTCCAGATTTCTCGTGCCGATTTCGCTCCAGGAAAACTGTGAATCTGGAACGCCAAGAATTCGTCAGTGCCGCGGCCGAGTCCTGCCTCGATCACCCTCGAGAACCCGATGTCCTCAAGAGAGGCTCGTGCAAGGCCGTTGTCGACGCCGCAAAGAGCAACCATCGGTTCATCACCGGCGACGCGAAAATCATCCGCGAACAGCCGCTCCACGATGCGGGTCTGGAAGCCGCGGGCCTCGCACCACGCGGCCATCGCTCGCGTCTTGGGCTGATCGACAAGATCTGTGCTCGTCAGCGGGGAAGTGCTGTCATTAGCAATCGACAAGCGATCAATATCTTGCAGTACGATCAGAACTTCTTCCGGGCTGGCAAAGGGAAGAAAACCGAGTGTCCACAAATAAGCTTGACCAAGATGGCCGAGCCCTATGAGCCACAATCGGGCCGGCAAAAACTCAAGTTCAGGACCAATATTCCGGGTTGTTGTCCAATCCTCATTCGAGTGCGGTTCCCAAAGCGAAAGCCCGACCGGACGAGTGCCAGCCATTGGATTTTTTCCGCGAACGAACTGGAATGCTTCTGACACGGCGAAAGATCCCGCAAGCACGCCGGCCGGCGTGAACTCGTGAGATTCCGCACGGCGGATGCCGTCATCGACGGGAGCAACGCCACCGATCCAGCCGTCAAATGTCGCCCGAATCGAGAACTCACTTGTCGTTGACGCTTCGATATCGCCGATCACTATCTCTGGATGTATCGATGCGACCGATTCTATCAACCGCCCCCCGAGCTTAACGATCGCTTGTTTGAGCGTGCGGGCTCCGTCGAAATATACCAAGAGATCTGCATCCGGGCAGCCGGCGACCTCGACCCCTCCGAGAAAGCAGCGGCGGCCGGTGTTAACTATCGTCAGCAGTGCCGCCTGAAGTGTGGGGGAGTCGGCCACGTCAGTTCCTACGCGGACGCTGAGGTGGTAGCTGCCAAGGATCGCATACGCTTCGTCGACGGTCGCAGCTTCGCCGGTGTCGAGAAACATCTTTGCCGTACGGTTTAGTTCATTTTGAATATTTGCAGTGTCAAGCATTTTCTATCCCCAATATCCTATGTAGAAAAATTCTTCTGCTGTCGTACCGGACGAATAGCTCCAGCGATAGTCGCCTTCATATTCATACATACCAAGGTGGCGCGCAGTGCATTCGCGGCTGAGAAAGTAGGGAGCTATCAGAGCGATGTGACCTTTCCTTGCGATCATCGGATTCGTCCGATCCGATTCACTCTGCCTGGCTTCGTTTGGATGTACGTGAATGTCGGCAACGACCGTTAGGTTTTCCCTCCGACACATTTCCCACAAGGGCCCGTAGCCGGCACCGTCGAAGATGACGATGCCGGTGTCGAGCGAGTGTGGATCGAGGTCGTCGTAGTAGACAAACTTTTCAATTCGTCTTCGTTTCCCGTCGTTCGTGCCGAGCAGAAATGCCCCGCTCTCGTGCCAGCCCTCAGTCCGGCGG
>JACDAK010000322.1 GCA_013695495.1 Blastocatellia bacterium
TGCGGCAAGTCTATTACTGCGCTTTCGGTAATGAAACTTATCTCGGAGCCCGGAAAGATCGTCGGCGGTTCGATCAAGTTCAAGGGCGAAGAGTTGACGTCGGCGTCGGACGACCGGCTGCGACAGATAAGGGGCAACGACATCGCGATGATCTTTCAGGATCCGATGACGTCGCTGAACCCGGTGTTCACGGTCGGCGAGCAGATCGCTGAGGCTCTGCGACTGCATCGGAAGCTGAAAAAGAAAGAAGCTTGGGATGAGGCGATCGCGGCGATGAAGGAGGTGTCGATACCTTCGCCGGAGCGTCGGGTGAATGATTATCCGCATCAACTTTCGGGCGGTATGCGGCAGCGCGTGATGATCGCTATGGCGCTCGCTTGCGATCCCGAGCTGTTGGTTGCCGATGAGCCGACGACGGCGTTGGACGTTACGATACAGGCGCAAATACTTGAGCTGTTGAACGAATTGCGCGAGACACGGAAGCTTGCGATTTTGCTGATCACGCATGACTTGGGGGTTGTTGCTGAGGTCGCGGACCGGATATGCGTAATGTATACGGGTAAGATCGTTGAGGAATCCCGCGTTGATGAATTGTTTGAGGCGCCGAAGCATCCTTATACGCAGGGGCTGCTGCGCTCAGTGCCGAAGCTGACGTCGAAGGATATCGCACGCGACCTGCGGCTGCGGACGATAGACGGAGTCGTGCCGAGTCCGACCGAGCTGCCGCAGGGATGCCATTTTGCACCGCGGTGCGAGTTTCGGATGGACAAGTGCGTTGCCGCCCCGATACCCCTATACGAACTCGGAAACGACGTCAAAGTCAGATGTGTTCTGCACGAGGAAGAAAGTGTGAGAAATGAGGGGAGTGAAAGACGTTTATCATCGTCGGCCGGCTGAAAGCGATTTGGCCGAACAGGTTGACCGATATCGCATCAGTGGTAAATTTGTTTTCGCATTTTGCCCCGAGGCGCTTTTACCGTTAACGCTTTGAGAAGCTGCTTAAACATTCCGAGGAGATAAGCAATGAGTACTTTATGCTGTGCTGCAGCGAGACCGATGAAATAGCCGGACAAGTAACCTGTCTCAAATATTTCGGGGAGTATTCCAAAACGCCTATTTGGGATTTCAGCTAGTTACAGGGTTTACCGGACGCGGATTATGGCAAAAGGTAAAAGCTAGTCTTGGCTGTTGCATTCAGAGATTTGAAATCGCACCGTGTCGAGGCAAATGTTCAACCTGAGAATTTACGGTCAATCGCGGTACTGCAGCTCAACGGGTTCTCCCGCAAGGGTTACTCTCCGAAATATCTAAAGATGGGCGGTCGCTGGCGAGATCACGAGCGTTGAGCGATCATCAAAGAAAACTGAAAATCGGGCAGATAATGATCTCAGGAACATCACAGGTGCGAACAGAACAATTGCTTGAGGTCCGCCATCTGGTGAAGTATTTTCCGGTGGAGGACAGCGACGACGTCGTCCGCGCGGTTGATGGTGTGTCGTTCTCTATATTTGCGGGCGAGACGCTGGGGCTGGTGGGCGAGTCGGGTTGTGGGAAATCTACGGTGGGGCGCTGTTTGATAAGGCTGCACGAGCCGACGAGCGGCGAGATATTATTTGAGGGTGAGGACATAGTTCCGCTGGCGCATAAGCGTATGCAGGCTCTGCGGCGGGAGATGCAGATTGTGTTTCAGGACCCTTACGCAAGCCTGAACCCGCGGCTGAATATATTTTCGATAGTTTCGGAGCCGCTGGTTATCCATGGTATTGGGAACAAAACGGAGCGGCAGGACAGAGTCGCAGACCTGTTGACGAAGGTTGGGCTCGACCCGAAGTATATGCGGCGATACGCGCATGAGTTTTCGGGCGGCCAACGGCAGCGGATAGGGATCGCCCGGGCTCTTGCACTTAATCCGAAGTTGATCGTTTGCGATGAGCCGGTGTCGGCGTTGGATGTGTCTGTGCAGGCACAGGTCGTGAACCTGCTTCAGGACCTGCAGCAGGAGTTTGGGCTGACCTATTTGTTCATCTCGCACGGGCTGGCGGTGGTTGAGCATATTTCGAACCGCGTGGCGGTAATGTATCTGGGCAAGATCGTGGAGATCGCTGATTCGGTTGAGCTTTATGAGTCGGCGCTGCACCCATATACACAGGCGCTGCTGTCGGCAATACCAATCCCCGACCCTAAGAAGAAGCGGGAGCGGATCATATTGAAAGGTGATGTGCCGACGCCGATCAATCCGCCGTCGGGGTGTCGGTTTCGTACGCGGTGCCCGATAGCGATCGACGAATGTGCTGCGGTCGATCCGGATCTCAGGGAGATAACGCCGGGACATTTTGCTGCGTGCATTCGGGTAGAGGGCTACGATTCGGCCACCGGGGCACCGGCAGCAATTGAAACAAATAGTTCCCGCCAAGCGTATCGGAGATAGAAGTACATCAATTCAATAGACAGAGAGGAAATCATGAATCTATTTTCCGGAGTCACAGTAGCCGCGCTTGGCCTTTTGGTCGCGATCCTGAGTATTGCCGGGGTGATACCGGGACTAACACAGACCGGCGTCGTGATGATACTCGGCGGCGGTCTGATAATTGGGCTTAGCTTTATCGACAAACCCACGATAACGGAGGGAGAGCGGATGAGTACGCCCGCGACGCTCGGGAATATCTTCTTCTCGCCGGCTGAGGTGTTTCAGAACCTGAAGCGGCACCCGAGATGGCTCGCAGCGGCAATACTCGTTGTACTGATGTCCACAGTGTACACAAACCTGTTTATGTATCACGTCACGCCCGAGCGGGTTACGAATCACGTGATCGATAAAACGATGGAAATGCCGATGATGAACGATGAGGCACGGACTCAGATCGAAGCGGGTCGGCAGCAGGCGATAGCTGATGCCAAGAACCCGGTCATGAGGGCGGGACAGGCGGTGTCGGGGTTTGTCGGGTGGCTGTTTTGGTTCGCGTTCCTCGCTTTGATCTTTTTCCTGTTCGCATTGGCGATGGGCGGAACTTTGAACTATTGGCAGGCCTTCTCGGTGGCCGTTTACGCGACGTTCGCGTCGTCGCTGATACGTTACGCTCTTAGTTCTGTGATCTTGTTCTTCAAGGATCCGGTGGATATTCATCCCATCCTGGGGCAGGGCCAGATGGTGCAGGATAACCTGAGTTTTCTATTCGACCCCGCGACGAGCCCGGTCCTGTTTTCGGTAACGGCAGTGTTCGGTTTGCTGACGCTTTATTGGGTTTGGCTGAATGCTGTTGGACTGAAACATGCGGGTGAGAAGGTGTCGGGTTCGACGGCGTGGACCGCTTCGCTGACAGTGTTCTTTATGTTTGTGGTTCTGAGCGCAGCAATGGCATTCGCTTTCCCCGGATTTATCTCGTAGTTACTCGTAGCGGAGCGATTCGATCGGATCGAGACGGGCTGCTTTCCAGGCAGGGAACAGCCCGAATACCAACCCAATGCCCACGCTGGCGAAGAAGCCGGCAAACGGAGCCCAAAGAGGTACGTAAGATGGGAAGACCATCGAGATCAGAAATGTTAAAGCCCAACCGATAGCAAGCCCAACCAACCCCCCAAACCCTGTGAGCGTTGCCGCTTCGATGAGGAATTGAAGGAGAATGTCGCTTTGTTTGGCTCCGACCGCCTTGCGAATGCCGATCTCGCGGGTGCGCTCGGTCACGGACACAAGCATGATATTCATCACGCCGATGCCGCCGATCATCAACCCGATGGAAGAAATGACGATCATCGCGAGCGCGACGCCCGCTGTAATCGACTGGAACTGGTCGATGATGCTATCCGCAGTCGCGGTTGAGAAGTTGTTCGCTTGCCCGTAAGTTACGTTTCGACGGATGCGGAGCAAATCTTGGATCTGGTCCTGCGCCTGGCGAAGCCGACCTTCGCGCGCGATGGCAAGAATGAAAAGGTCGTCCGCGTTGGGTTTGATTCTTTGGGCTGACGTGAAAGGGATGATGATGGTGTTGCTTTCGTCATTGTTTCCGCCGCCGCCACCAAAAAGCTGCTCTTTTTTCTGTAGCTGGCCGATTATGGTGAACTCGCGGCCATTGATCTCAAGAGTTTGGCCCAAGGCGTTTTCGTACGGGAAGAAGGTTTCTTTGACGGTATCGCCAATAAGGGCTACATCTTTGCGGAAATCACTCTCGGACTGAGTGAACCAACGTCCGTCGAGCAGAACCTGTGTGTCGGTTTGCTCGATCTCCGGCAGGGTTCCACTGATGCGGATATTGGATGTCTGTTTGCCGCGGCCGGAAACGACCGTGGGGTTGCCGAAGAAGCCACTTGATACATCGAGGAACGGGATCGCGGTGTCGAGCTCGGAAAGGCCTCGAAGCGCATAGACATCGTCAATGGTGAGATTGGGGCGCGTCCGCTCTTCTCGCGTGGGCCGGCCAAAGCGAATGCCGATATCCATTTTGTAAATGAAGATCGAGCGGGTGCCGAACGATTTTACCTGCTCTTCGACCGCCATCTGAATTCCGCTGATGATGGAGGATATAAGCATTACTGTGATGACGCCGACGACAACTCCGATGATGGTGAGGAAGGAGCGCAGTTTATTGCCGCGCAGCGTGTCCAGCGCCATGCGGAGATTTTCGTAAAATCGCGCGGTCATCAGCTTCATAAGTTAGTCTGCCCTTAGCGCCTCTATCGGATCGAGTTGTGCCGCCTTCCACGCGGGGAAAAGACCGGCGAGGATGCCGACGCCGGATGAGATTCCGATCGCGAGGACCGCGGACCACCAGGGGATGCGCGTCGGAAACACGTATGCGGTGATGATTATCCCCAGTACGATCGCGAGCATCAGGCCGATGAGACCGCCGATCGCTGAGAGCAGAGCGGACTCTAATAGAAACTGGCGAAGGATATCGGCTTGGCGCGCGCCTAGCGATTTTCGGATTCCGATCTCCTTTGTTCGCTCTGTCACAGCGACGAGCATGATGTTCATTATAACGATGGCGCCGACTACGAGAGCGATCGTGGGAACGACTAGGATGACGATAGATATGGTGCCGAAGATGCTGTCGCGAAGACCGCTAATGGCGTCCGGCGTGACAATGCCGAAATTGTCCTTTTCACTTGATGGGATCTTACGCTTAATGCGCATTAGGGTGCGGGCTTCGTCGACCGCGTCGACCATCTTCACTCCGTCTTTCGGCTTCACGACAAAGAACGGTGCACGGCTGAAGCGGAGCCCGCCGAAATTTGCGCCAAATGTTTTGATCGGCAGCTGGACGAAGCTATCTTGCGGCTGACCGAAAACTGTGCCTTTGGCTACCTGAATGCCGATGATGCGATAGGGAATGCCGCTGATCATTATCTCGCTGCCGAGTGCTCCGCCGCGAGGGAATAGGTTCGTAGCGATGTCCATTCCGACAAACGCTACCCGCATCGAGTTGTTATTCTCTGCATCAGAAAAGTACCGCCCGTCTTGAATGTCGACGTTCTCGATCTCGGCTATCACAGGTTCGGCCCCGCGGATAGAGACGTCGCGGAGTGTCTCGCCGCCGTACCTAACGTCGCGGCTCGTGCCGCCTGTCTTTGCACCGATCTTGTCGAGCAGCTGCGACCTTTCGCGAAGGTAATCGAGTTCGTCGAAACTCAGCTCTTTGTTACGGCGCTGAGCGGCTGCGATCGTGTCAGTGTCTTTAAAATCCTCGAAATTGAAGCGCTGAATGTTGAAGGCGTTGGTGCCGATGCCGGCGATCTTTTCGTCGACGTAAGTGTTGAAGCCCTGCAAAAGCGAAAGTACGACCATGAAGGCCGTCATGCCGATGATCATGCCGAGCAGCGTAAGAAAAGAGCGCAGTTTGTGCGACCAGATGGCGGCGAGCGCGAGTTTAAATGTTTCAGCCAAATTCATGTACAGACACGGACACAGTTATATTACGCGATTGAGCCCGAAAGGTTTAGATGCCGCGCCGGAAATGAGTTTGTAAAGAGATGCAAGGTGTGCGAAGAGCACGATGGGCACGTCGAAAGCGGGAAGATGAAGGCAAGAAAATAAACGAGCGGCTCTGGAATGCGGGAAAGAATGACGGAACTGTGGCCTTCGTGCTATTTCGCTTATTTGGTGCGTTCGTCCTTTTCGATCTGGCCGTCGCGGATGGAAATAACGCGATGGGCACGTGCGGCAACCTCATGTTCGTGGGTAACGACAATGATCGTGTTGCCCTCGGCGTGAAGCTTTTCAAAGAGAGCCATGATCTCGGCGCTGGTTTTCGAATCGAGCGCGCCGGTAGGTTCATCAGCCAAGAGGATAGACGGATGGTTCACAAGTGCTCTAGCGATAGCAACACGCTGGCGCTGGCCACCGGAGAGTTCGTTAGGCTTATGTAGAACGCGATCACCGAGTTCAACGGAAGCCAGAGCCGCTTGTGCCTTTTCGTTTCGTTCGACAGCCCGCATGCCGGCGTAGATCAGCGGAAGTTCAACATTGTGAAGTGCGGTCGCGCGGGCGAGCAAGTTGAATGTCTGGAAGACGAAGCCGATCTCCTTATTGCGGATACGAGCGAGTTCATCGTCGCTCATGTCCGAGACAAGTTGGCCATTGATCCAGTACTGGCCTTTCGAGGGGGAATCAAGGCAGCCGATCAGATTCATCAGCGTGGACTTTCCCGAACCAGAAGGGCCGATGATCGCGAGATATTCGCCTTTTTCGACGCGGAAAGAAACGTCGCGCAAGGCATGAAGCTGTTCGACGCCCATCTGGTAAGTTTTCCAGATGTTGTGCATCGAAATGAGTGCACCGTTTGACGACGCTCCACCAATTTGCGGCGAATCCTCTTCGCCCCCGCCTTCCATGAACTTATACATTTTGTTCACCTTAGGACGCAGTCGGGCCGCCGTTCGGCTTGGACTGCTTTTTCACGACCGTGTCTTCTTTAAGGGTGTTTAGAATACGGCTCGGTCCGGTGATTACCTCTTGGCCGGCCGAGAGTCCTGAGATGATCTGAATGTCGGATTCACCCGTGATACCCGTCTCGACCTCGACAAATTTCACGCGATTGTTCTCGAGAACGTAAACACCCTTGATCGTTTTCGGCCGGTTGGCCGGTTGGGGCTGGCCCGCAGGGACCGTCGGTTCGAGTGTTGCATCCGGTTTCTTCTCGACAACGGCCTGAAGCGGTACGGCGATAACGTTCTGCTGCGTTTTGGTCGTGATGGTTGCCGTTGCGCTCATTCCGGGACGAAGCGAATTCTGCAGTTCTTCACTGAGATTTACGAGCTGAATCACGACGCGAAATTCCTTCGCTTCTTGGACGTTGATGTTTGTCGAAAGGCCGCCGCTGGTTTGGGATTTGCCAACTGCGAGCGGAGTTTTCTGCGTCACTTCCCCTTCGATCTCCTGTTCGCCAAATGCGTCGACCTTGATCTTCGCTTTCTGGCCGACCTCGACCTTATCGATCTCAGTCTCATCGACCTTGACCTCGACGTTGATCGTGGACATGTCAGCGATCGTCAGGAGAGCTGTGGTTGAAAGTCCAGCTACGGCAAATGTACCGACGCGGGACGGGATCTCGGCGATGACGCCGCTGATCGGTGCGACCTGGAGCGTTTTATCGCGTTGGCTTCGCTGGCCGCGCAGGAATGCTGCCTGTTGATTAGCCCTTGATTGGCTTGAGTTGACGCCGAGGCTGGCGGTTTCAACCGCACGACGAGCGTCGCGGATGGCGACTTGCTGCTGCGCCAAACGGGCATTAGCATCTCGAACCGATATCCGCTGCGATTCGAGCCGAGCCTGTGCGGTTTTTAGCGACACGCTGGCGTTCTCAACACGGTCACGCGCTGCATCGAATTCTTGACGAGCGATCACGCCGCTTTCGAGAAGCTCTTCGCTGCGCCGCATTTCACGGTTTGCGGCATTTAGCTCTACCTGCGCACGGTCGACTTCGGTTTGTGCGGTCACAACGCCCTGTCGAGCATTGTCGACGGCGACTTGAGAAACGTTTAATGTCTGCTGAGCCTGAGAGAGATTATTTTGGGCCGCTGAGACCTGAGTTTGCTGAACCCGTACGTCGTCCTGCGCGGTTTGATAAGCAGCGAGTTGTGCATCCGTGCTGGATTCGAGTTGGTTAGGATCGAGTCTTACGAGCGGGGCTCCTTTCTCGACCTTCTGGCCTTCCTGGACGAAGATCTCTTCGATGCGGCCCTGAACTTCACTAGTGAGGTTCATGAACTGAACGGGCCGGACCTCGCCGGAGGACGTTACCGTGGAACGCAGCTCGGGACGGACCTCCAGGGTCACGACCGTTACTTCCGGAGTATCTGTGCGCGTAGCGAAAATGCTTCCGATCACGATTACGAGAAGCAGCAGTCCGACTGCGGAACCGATCGCGATCTTCTTTCTGCGGCTCAATGCCATAATTCTACCTTCCTCTTACTCTTTGTTTTCAGTTGCTGTGGTGAACGCTGCAAAATCGTCGGGTATTACCGTCAAGCCCTTATTACGACATCGGTTCGGCTCAAGTTTCAAAAAACTGAGCCGCGGGATGAGCGTAAACGACACCCTATATATACTGATGGTTTGACGTTTCGCCGGGTTGGATTTACGATTTACGAACCGAGTCGAAAGCGTTAAGATACCATTATGGCTCGCGTTCGATAAATCACCTTTAGATGCACCGAGAAATTTAGATGATCAAGTGCGAGAATTGCGGAAAGGAAAATCTCGAGAGTTCGCGTTTTTGCGACCAATGCGGGACGAAACTTTCGCAGAAATCAGAGCGGGAACCAGCCATGTCGGGCTTCGATTCGAAGCCGCTCAGTCACGCGGGGATCTCTGGGGTGAACATCACTTCGGTCGGCCTTTCGCCGCTCGAGATAAATGATGCCGATGCCAGCAGCGGCCGGGACGCAGCGCCGCCGGAGGATGAGAACGGCGGCGAGCCGACGACGGCGCGGCTGGTGATTGAGCGTGGAGAGAATGCGAATACTGAATTTTTGCTAAGGGGCGACGAATCGAATATCGGACGCTGGGACGCAGACAACGGAATATTCCCGGATGTCGACTTGGATATTCACGACCCCGACGCGAAGGTTTCGCGGCGGCATGCGCGGATCGTAAGACGCGGAAATGTTTTTTTGATAGAAGATCTTGGCTCGACCAACGGGACATTCATAAACCGCGGGCGTCGCCTTTTGCCCGGCACTCCTCAGGTTCTGAGTTCGGGCGACGAGATAATTGTGGGGAAGACCTTTCTTAGATTTCAGATCGTGTAGCGGTCACGGCGATCGTAACGAAAGCAATGAATACGTGCAAAGAATGCGGCTCGGAAGTCGCTGAAGAAGATGTGTTCTGCCCGTTTTGCGGGCTGGCACTTCCTCCTCCGATAACCCAGGAGCCGGCGGAAGATCCGCTTGAGAGCACGATAATGATGCCGGCGGAAGATGCAGCTGCGCTTGCGGCTGCTGCTTCACGACCTTCACCGACTGAAAACCAGGACCTCGCCGCGAACGATGAAACGGAGGACGCTCCGGGAGAGGAAGCCGTTGAGCCCGAACCGCCCCTGCCTGAGTTCTTGGGCGGACCAAAGTCAACTTCTGACAACATATTTGCGAAGCCGACCTCGGGCAGCGTGCAGATCGACAGCGAGGAAGCCGAACTGGACACTGTCTCGATAGAGGAGCTTCCGGCTGAGGCGGAGATGGCGCATATCGACGAGGATCCGGCGGAGGATCCGGCGGAGGCACCTGCGACCGAAACCCCTGCCACGAGCATGTCGTCGTCATTCACTGAAGACGCGACAATGATCGGGATTCCGCTTGAACAACTTTCGCAATCGGATGATTGGGATGACGAGGCGAGCGAGTCCGTTCAGTCCTCCGCTACTACGGCGGAACCCCCCGAAGAGGAATCGATCGCATCAGACGGCGGCGATTTTATACCCGAGTCGATCGTTGACGATTCCGAACCCGAAATTGACGCTGAGAAATTGAACGCGGCCGATCCGGCCGGCGAATCAGGCATTTCCAAACCGTTGGAGGATCTTGCGGATCATGAGCCCTTTTCGAATCCAATGTTTGATTCGGTGAGGATCATAGAAAATAGTCATCCACCGCGTCCCGATGATGTTGCGACGAGCATACGGCCACTTTCCGCGGAGGATGCAAAAGGGGGAAGAGAACCTGAGGCAGCGCCGTCAGGCGGATTTGAAGCTCCTCGGGAGGCCACATCGCCAAACATCGGCGAAGCGGATACAGGGAGCCGGCGATCGGCCAAACTCAAACCGCTGGCTGAAGGCACGATCTTAAACCAGCGATACGAAATTGTTCGCAAGATCGGAGGCGGCGGCATGGGCGCCGTCTACCTGGCGAGCGACAATAACCTAGGCGGCGTATTGCGTGCGGTCAAGGAGATGGTACAGACGCACATTGAGGACGACCAGCAAGAAAAGGCGATCAACGATTTCAAGCGAGAGTCGATGATACTCTCGACGCTTGATCATCCCTCGATACCGACAATTTACGATTATTTCTTTGACGAGGAGGAAAGCAGGTTTTACCTCGTGATGAAGTATATTTCGGGCGGCGACCTGTCTTCGCGGCTGCGTGCGACGTCCGAAGGGAAGATCGACGAAAAAATGGTAACTGAGTGGGCGATCGAGATAGTAGATGTACTTGATTATCTGCATAGCCAGCCTTCGACCATTGTGTATCGCGATCTAAAACCGTCGAATATAATGGTCGACGGAAACTCGGGGCGCGTCATGCTGATCGATTTCGGCATTGCACGTTCGATCAGCCAGAGGGAAGAGAAGGGCGTGACGGCTGTGGGAACCATGGGCTACGCTCCGCCGGAGCTATTTAGCGGAAACGTTGAACCACGGTCGGATATTTATAGTCTCGGATCGACGATGTTCCACTTGCTGACCGGTGCTGACCCGCAGAGCAACCCTCTATTGATCTTCGATTTTCAGAAGAACCCGCGGCCGCGGCAGATCAATCCCCGGCTTTCGGATCAGATGGAGCGGATATTGATGCGTGCGGTGGAATACAGCGCGGAGGCACGATTTTCATCGGCGGCAGAAATGCGAGCAGCGCTTGAAAGCCACTTGGAGAGCCTGCGAGGCGGTCAGGTCAGCTATGGCGTTTCCGCAGCACCTGAGGCCGTGAGCCTTGCCAATCAAAATGTATTTTGCGGCTTCTGCGGACAGAGAATTGTGGCAACGGACCTCTTTTGCGCGTTTTGCGGGTCAAAGCAGCCGATCGCGCAGCATGGTGTGCAGTCCGGTATTTACACGAAGGCAGTACCGACGGCGAAATTAGTAATTGAAGGTACAAGCGACCTTGCACCTTCGGGATTTTCGCTTCAAAAGGACGAAAATCTCGTGGGTAGGCGTGATCCGATGTCAAACATCTTTCCGGAGGTTGATCTTTCGAAATTCGATCCGCAGACCAAGATATCGCGGCGGCACGCAAGAATTTGGCGAGATGGAAGTAATTTTCTGGTCGAGGATCTGGGGTCATCGAACGGAACTATACTGGACACTAACATCAATAGCGCAATACGATTAACGCCTCACCAACCGCATCCGCTTACAAGCGGCGATAAGATAAGGATCGGCGACACGACGCTGCAGTTTGTTGTGAGCTGATCGGTTGTATATTTTATGTCAGCGAGAGCGGAACGAGTTAGAAGAGTGCCGACTACGATCCGGGATGAGCGGATGGTGGACTTTGACCCCGAGGCACGGGCCGCGCCGATGATGCTGCGGTTTGGCGCTGTTTTTATTGACTATATTGCGGCGATCATCTTCCCTACCATTTTTTTGCTTGCGAGCAGGTTCTTTGGGGGCGAGGGCGCTAAGCTGCTTTCGAGTGGTTTGAACGACATTGGGTGGCTAATCGCTTTCGTTATATTGTTTTCGAACCTTATCATCTTGCCGATGGCGACCGGGAGAACGCTGGGTAAGATGCTGACCGGCACGCAAATCGTCAGGTCGAACGGAACGCCGGCGTCGGTGAAAGCAATCATTCTAAGACAAACGGTAGGCTACCTCCTTACGGTTTTAACGCTGGGCGCCGGACTTATTCTGGCCGCATTCGGGCGGCGCGGCCGGGCACTTCACGACCTTATTTCAGGGACGATGGTTATCTTTGCTGCGAAGCGGACAAAAAGTTAGAGATTAGCGAAATGGCCCAAATAACTTATACGAATGCTGCAGGTTTTGAAGAAGTCGTCCCGTTGGGAAAGCTGCGGACGACGATTGGGCGATCCGCGCGAAGTGATGTCTGCATTCCCGATGCTTTTGCGTCAAGGCTGCACGCTGAGATCCGTAAAGAGGGGGATGGTTACTGGGTGCAAGATCTGGGTTCGGCGAACGGAACCCGGTATAACAGTTTGGCGGTTAAGACTTCAGTACCGCTTGAAAATGACGGCGAGATTCAGATCGGCGAAACGCGGATTAGGTTCAACGATGATCTGGAATTTAACCCTGCTTTAACACTGATTGCCGACCGGACCGAGGCTTTAGATCCTTCAAAGACTATTTCGTTTCAAAGCCGGCGCATCCCGACGACGGAGCTGCTAAAAGGACAGTTTTCGTCGCGGACGGACCTACTGGGGCTGATAAGCAAAGTGGGCGTGGCGCTGCTTGCGGCAAATGATCTGGACGAGACGCTTAATCAGGTTGCATCGCTTGTGTTTGAGGCGGTGCCTGCGGAGCGGTGCGTGATAATGCTTCGCGACGACGCAAGCCCGGATGGCATGAAGATCATGGTTGCGCGGATCCGTGGAAAAGAGGAATCGCTGGATTCGGTACGCGTTAGCCACAGTGTGATGGACGAGGTGCTGAAAAACGGTAACTCGATCCTGACGGCAGACGCGCTGCAGGACCCGCGCCTTGCATCTCAGACGATGATGCTGCAGGGGGTAAGATCTGTTATCGCGGTGCCGCTGAGTGTTGATGAGCGGAACATCTTCGGGTTGATCTACGCCGATTCGCCGACTTATGAGAATACATTTAAGGAAGAGCACCTTAATATTTTGACGACGTTGGCGTCGGTTGCGTCTATCCGTGTTGAAAACGCGACCCTCACTGAAGAGCGGATGGAACGCGAGCGCATGGAGCGCGAACTGGAGCTTGCGAGCGAGATACAGCAGCGGTTTCAACCGTCTGTAATGCCCCAGATACCGGGCTACGAGCTTCAGGGAGTTTCCTTTTCGTGCTACGAGATCGGCGGCGATTACTATGACTTTATAGAGCGAGGCAACGGCAAGATCATCATTGCTTTGGGTGATGTTTCGGGTAAAGGAACTTCGGCGGCGTTATTGATGTCGAGCTTGCATGCTGCTGTTCATGGGCAGATCTCGGCGAAGAGTTCGCTTCACGAAACGGTTTGTTCGGTTAATCGCTATTTGTCTGAGAATACCCCGGCTAACCGTTTTGTGACGTTGTTTATAGGCGAACTCGACACGGCGACGGGCAAGCTTAGCTTTATTAATGGCGGTCACAATCCTCCGGTTATTGCTCGTCAGGATGGGACGTTAACGCAATTGGATGCCGGCGGGCTGCCCCTGGGCTTGATGTCGGATGCAACTTATGAAGTCGGAGAATTGGAGTTTAACCACGGCGATTCGCTTGTGGTTTATTCTGACGGCGTGACGGAGGCGGCGAATCTGGCTGATGAAGAATTTGGTATGGACCGTCTGCTCGAAGTAATTCGCAAGAACATAACGAGTTCCGCCGCAGGTCTCAGAGACAAGGTTGAATCGGCCGTTTCTGCATTTACTGAGAATGCACCGGCCAACGACGACATTACGCTCGTAATAGCCAAGCGAAATTAGGTGTTCGAAAGCTCGGAATACAGTCAAGCGTTCGCCGTTTTCCAGTGGCGATTAACAGGGGGCACGCTCACACCAAGGACCTCGGCTGTTTCATCGATAGAGAGACCCCCGAAATAGGGTAGCTCGCCGGTCTTGGCCTCGATCAGCATCTCGTGATGTTGCTATTATTCGCGGACATTCTGCAAAATATACGGCAATGGCTCAGCGATGCAATTAATTTTAGCCGCACTGATATATAATTTTCCGCGTCGACGCATTATCGGTTGAGCAGCGATCAGCATTTCTTTAAATGGAGAGCGTTATGAACAGATACCTATCTTTTGTAGCAGTTTTATTCGTGATGATGGCGGGGGCACAAGCGACTTTTGCGGACCTTAAGATCAAATCGAAAATGACGATGAGCGGACAGTCGTATGAGAATACGACCTACATAAAAGGCAAGCGACAGCGTGCCGAGACGACGAACGGCATGATGGTGAATATCACTCAGTGCGATCTGCGGCGGGCGATCCAGATGAATCCCGCAACGAAGACGTTCATCATAAATGAGTTTGGAAAGATCGAACCTTCAGAGCCTTCGGCCGGACAGAAGGTTGCGTCGCAGCCCGTGACCAAGGGAGGTAAGGTTGTGACGACAATTAACATTAAAGATACGGGCGAGCGAAAAAAGATGTTTGGCTATGACGCACGGCACCTGATCATCACAATGGATACGCAGTCGTCGCCCGATGCGTGTTCTAAGGGAGACAGCAAGATGGAGCTCGATGGCTGGTATATCGATTTCGGGGTCGGGTTCGAATGCGATGAGCAGTACACCACCAACCGGAATCCGGTAACAACCACCGGCGGATGTCAGGACAAGTTTGAGTTCAGGCAGAGCGGCAGCGGAAAGCGCGGTTATGCCGTCTATGAAAAGATGACGATGTTCGATGAGAACGGCAAAGAATCGATGACGATGGTTACCGAGGTCGTCGAATTATCGAAGGCGACGCTTACCGCCGGTCTCTTTGAGGTGCCGAAAGATTATCGTGAAGTGTCCGATGTGGCAGCGATGTACGCGACGTCCGGGGCCGCGAGTTCGTCGACAATGATGAGTTCGTCGTCGGGTTCGATGACTTCGTCTCAGGACCAGCCAACGATGTCGCTGCCGAATACCGCACAACCAAGTGCGAACGCCACAAGCGTACTGGCAAATTCTCCCAAACAGGCGGGGTTCATTCGCGTAGGTTTAGCGCATGTGAAAACCGGAGCGGTTGGTAAGGGCCTGTCGGCATCTGATCTTGCTGCGGCAGTTCAGAATACTCTTGTTTCCTATCTGAAGGTGCCGAATGTTGAGGTTGTAGTGTTGGAAGGGCGCCTGCCTGCAGCGATCGAAAGCGAAGCCGCAACGGCGGAATGCGATTACGTGGTTTACGCGGAGGTTTCGCACAAGAAAGGCGGCGGAGGATTTGGCGGCAGTTTCGGTTCAATGGTCGGCTCAACGATCGCCGGCACGGCACTAGGACAGATGGGCGGAGCAGTCGGGGTGGTGGCCGGGCAGGTTGCATCGCAGACGATTTCGGCAGCGACAATGTCTGAACAGATGAAGTCGAAGGACGAGATCACGCTGGATGTGAAACTGAATAAGTCCGGCGGGGCGGCATTACTTGGAAAGCAATACAAGGCCAAAGCGAAATCGGACGGCGATGATATCATTTCGCAGGTGATAGAGCAGG
This sequence comes from Blastocatellia bacterium, assembly GCA_013695495.1. Classification (GTDB taxonomy): domain Bacteria; phylum Acidobacteriota; class Blastocatellia; order Pyrinomonadales; family Pyrinomonadaceae; genus OLB17. The sequence continues at coordinate 15,526 of JACDAK010000322.1, forward strand.
CCGCACAAAACATCGTCGATCTACTCGGTAAGTGAAGCTTGGTTTTTAATGAAAAAGCCGCCGTATGTTGAGCACGGCGGCCTTTTCTGTGGCAAGGAGGTCACCGCCCGCTCGAGGCGTTCGATGATTTGAGGAATTTGCGTTTTTCCTCTTCCATCTCGACGCCGAGACTTTCGAGTGCTTCTTCCTCGATCTGATCCCGGATCATGGGGAACATTTCGTTCTCTTCTTCTTCGACGTGATGTTCGACGTCTTCTTTCAACACTTTCAGTTTTGGTTCGAATTTCTCGCTGTCCTCCGCGAGGCCATCCAACTCCCGAAGAAACATTTTGACTTGACGGTGCTCTTCGATGCCTTCCAAGATGATGTCCGAAAGTTCCTCATCGCCGTGTTCCTTCATATAGGGATAGAAGATAGTCTCTTCTATATGGGCATGAGCGTCGAGTTCTTCCTTGATCTGCTTGAAGAGGCGAACCTGCTCCTGCGACTCGGCGTTTTCGGCTTCGGTCAGTAGTTCGTCCACTTTTGAGTGGTCTTCGATCAATAATTCTAAAGCGTTCATTTCCTATTTTCTCCTTGATCTTCTCTTTTTTCCTTCTTCCTTTTATGGCAAAATACGGGGACGCGAACCCGATTTTACGCTTCTCCTTCAATTGATTGAGCAAAGGTCGTGCCGAATATAGTTTCGGCAAACTTGCACAGTTGAACGTTCGGTAACATACACAAACTGAATCAAACACACTGCATCGCTGACATGGAAGCGTATGGAATTTCGCGTTATTTGCTGTAAAGCATTAATCTCGAACAGGAGAACCGTTGGAATATCCGCGTGAAAGGTGGCAGAACTAATTCAATCCCACCGGCGGCTTTTTGGTGGAATTCACCGTCGGAGCCCTCAGCTAGGTAGACGGAACCCATGCCGCCGCGACCGATCTCCTTGACCATGCGAAATGCCCCAATCTGGCGGCCGATGTGATCGTCCGAAGGCGTTTCTCCGGAAGGATCGCCAAGGGAACTTTCGATCGCGCCTCGTGCAGAGGTGTTGAGGACGGAACTGTCATTCCACACTGATGCTTCGATAAAGCCGGCCGCGGCGTCGTCAGCTCTTAACAGTTTTTCAACCTCGCGACGTACGTCTTCGTCGCCGCCGTCTTCGCGGTCGAGAAACTGAGCCCGTTCCGCAAGCTGAAGTTCAGTCACTGCTTCAGAAAGCCTTGCAATTGTTGCCCACTTTACCGGTGTCACAGTGGAAAATATTATCGCGAATTCCTTGGCCGATCAGTACGGCAGAATTGGGCATCTCGCCGATTCGCTTGCTGATTAGAACTCCTTTATTCTTCTGTGTTAAAACATGTTGACAAGTTCCTAGCCGTGCTATAGACTTTTCAATGGCGACTTCCACGCCCCACGCCGCACTTTTCCCGATACAGCTTAAATGCCTCAGCAAAGTAAAAAGATAAGCCTTGTCTATTTCGTGATCTCTACCCTCCTCCTGGTAGGGCTCGTTCCGCTTGTGCTCACGGGGTGGACCCTGTCGGAGCGGAGCGGACGCGAGCTCCGATCAGTTGAGAATCGCTATCAGATCCAATTGGTGCAGGAGAAGGCCCGACAGATCGAGATGTTTGGCCAAAGGCACAGCGATCTTGTTCGAAGCCTGGCGAATGCCTTTGCGCTCTCGTCGAATGCGTCGGTGTTTGAGCTTCCGCAGACGGATGAAAAGCTGAGTGCTACGCTGAGGGAAAATCCTGACGTATTAGCTTTGTTCGTTAAACCCGTTCATTCAGAATCATTGGCTCTCTATAGGCCGTCCGGAATAGGGCGCGACGAAGTAGACACTCTTGCGGGCAAAATACTTGAAACAGGACTCAAAGAAGATCTGTTCATCGATGGGCCGCGGTTCGTCGGGAGTGAGAATGAACCCGTGATCTCGATGGCGTCGCCGGTGATGGTTAACGGGATGAACATCGCTTCGGTGATAGCGATAGTATCGCTGCGGAACATATCGCGAAGTGTTGTTGGCATGGATGCCATGAAGGAATCGGAACTTTGGGCGTCCGGGCTGCCGATCATATATGTGATCGATCAGGACGGCCGAACAATATTTCATCCTGATCCATTGTTGATGGA
>JACDAK010000323.1 GCA_013695495.1 Blastocatellia bacterium
CGTGTTCAGGGGATAAACGAGCTATTGAAACCGTGATGAATCATCTGCACATTTCCGACATTCAACATTTCGGATGTGACGATTTGACAGCAGACAAGGCCATTTATTTGGGCGAAACTCTTACTTCGATTTACAAAGCTAAATTGGCATTCGAATTCCTGACCGACCATGCAGAGTTAATTTCTATCACCCAAAAGATGATGAGAATTTGGACGAGTTTGAGATCTCATTCTGGCAAGTGAAGCACGAATCTAAGCTTTCCTGATGGACTTTTACGAACTTGCGACTGAACCGATCGATGTTGCGGCCGTTTTGCGGCGGGTTGTGCCTGAGGAGTGCGGAGCGACGGTTTCGTTGGACGGTTACGCGAGGAAGTTTACCAAGCAAAAGGATGGGACCATTCGCGAGACGGAGTATTTGATCTACGAAGCCTATGAGCCGATGGCTTTGAAGGAAATGCGGAAGCTTGTTGAGCGGGCCAAGTCTGAGTTTGATATCTCACATGTAGGCATCATCCACCGCGTCGGCCGCCTCGAGATCGGAGAAACGAGCGCCGTTATATCCGTTGCCGCGCCGCATCGGCGGGCGGCATTCGCCGCGTGCGAGTGGCTCATAAAGGAGCTGAAGCTCACCGTCCCGATCTGGAAGAAAGAGGTTTACGCCGACGGCGAGCAGTGGATCGAAGGTGATACCGCTCCCACTATTGACCCAGGTTCTTGAATTTCTCGTACGCAAGCTTGGCGGCCTCGTCGAAGATCGTCTCAAGCTCCGGGTTTGCCCCCCGCAGCCCCGCGACAACCTCACGCCCCCAGTCTACGTAGGCGACGCACCGCTCGATTTCCCAATGTGTGGGCGGGCTTCTCGTGATATCACGAACATTGCTGATCTTATCCGCCAGCTTGATAGACTTAGCCTCGGTCGAAAGATGCGGCGCGTGCTCAACCTGCAGCCGTTTGCGTTCCGGCTTCGGTAGCGATTTATCGTCGGTGACCTCCAACACAAAACCGGCGACCCGTTCGCCCCAAATCTCTCTGATCTCTTCCAATTTCACGCCCACATCTTCGATCGTGTCGTGTAGAATCGCCGCTATCAGCACGTCTGCGTCGTCCACCCCGCCTACGTTAGCAAGCAGATTCGCAACTTCCAGAGGATGATTAATGTACGGTTCCCCTTCTTCGCCTTTGCGCTTCTGGCCGGTGTGTTTTTGTGCGGCAAAGCTTGCCGCGTGAACTAGTTTATTTAAGGTATTCACATTTCAGTTTACTGAAAACGACAAAAAGGTCAACGATCTAACTCGCCGACCTTCTAAAACTTCCCGTCCCTAACTCTTATCGAACGACCATCAGCTTCAACGTTTGTTCGCCGCTGATCACAAACTCAGCCGGGGCGATCTCAACCTCGCTCACTACCGTTTGCGTAACAGGCGAGACACCGCCCGTCATCCGGTTGTTGTTGAGCGTCGCCAGCATTGATGGCGGAAGGTTCGGCATTTCACTCGATCCGACAAGGACGCCGGTCGTAGTGCGGAATATCCGTGCATAGAGCCGATCGGGCATTTTAAGCTTGTTCATCGTGCCTATCAGATCCGAGAGATCGCGGGGAATGAACTTCTGTATCGCATCGTCCTTTTGAATCGATGCACCGTCGCCGATCTTTATCGTAACTTCGCCTTCCGGAGTTCCGGCCGGGATCGTGACCGGGATTCTCTGCATGAACACTCGTCCCGAATTCGTTCGCGCGAAAGCTTGGATCTCGACCGTGTCTCCAGCCTTAACTTCCGCACGGTCAACCGACATTCGTTCGAGAGCCGCCGTTTTGCTGCCGTCGTAAGTGGTCAAGTCGAGTTTGATACCCGTGATCTCGAGTTCGTCAAAGCGACTCCTCATCAGGTTGTTCACCGGCAGAGCTACCGCCCCAGCTGCCGACTGCGAAGCCTGTCCGCTCGAAAATCTTCGATCTATCTTTACCGGCGCCTGCCCTCTAACAGCGATCTCACCTGCTATCATAATAGTTGACTCGCCGATGCTCCGCTCCTGTGCGGTCAACGAGTTATAGATCGTAATATTTAGAAGTAGCGGCGTGAGAAACTCATCACGTGCTATCTCATAATTCAGTGTCTCCTTCTTCCCGCGGCTTGTCTCAAGGTTCAACGTTACGGGAATCATCTTCGGGGCCTGTCCCAATTTGCCGAAAACACCGGTGGCCCGATCTTGCGTCATCGTTCCTACCATCTCTGTAGGAACCGCCATTTTGAACGAATTATTAACGTTCGGAATGACCG
>JACDAK010000325.1 GCA_013695495.1 Blastocatellia bacterium
CGCCGAGGTTCATACCTCGCGCTCAAGATCAACGGCTACCGCGCCTCGGTCGCTAAATATTTCCGCTCGCTCGATCTCGAACTCGACTCCGATTCGCTCGTCCTCGATGCGGGCAGCGGAACCGGCATTGTCACCCTCGCATTTCACGATGCAGGATTTCGCCCGAAAAAGATCGTCGCTCTCGATCTCTCGCGCAAATCCCTGCAGGTCGCTCGCGACCAGTTCAGCAAGGAAAAAAAGTCCGACAAGGCCCGCATGGCTCCCGCACAGGCAGACATTCTCTGCACACCTTTTGCTGACGACAGTTTCGACCTCGTCCTCAGCTGCGGCGTGCTCGAATACGTCTCGCTCGATGCCGGCCTTGCCGAAATGGCTCGCATCCTGAAACCCGGCGGAAAACTCGTCTTCATCCCCGTCAAACCTTCAGTCGTCGGCACCGTCCTCGAGTTCCTATACAAATTCAAGACCCATAAACTCAAAGACGTTAAGAAGAGCGCCCAAGAACATTTCACGATCCTCGGCAACCACGAATTCCCGATCAACGAACCCATCTCCTGGTCCAAAACCATCTTTCTGCTCGAAAAGCATCGATCCGAACCGTCCGAATGACCAATCCCGCTCCTCTCGTCATCGCGCATCGCGGCGCGAGCGCCGACGCCCCCGAAAACACTCTCGCCGCCTTCAGCCTAGCCGCCGAAGCGAGGGCCGACGGCATCGAATTTGACGTCCACGTTGCGAGTGACGGCGTCCCGATTGTATTCCACGACCACGACCTCAAACGTATCGCCGGCATCAAAAGCCGCATCAACCGGCTTACCTCATCCGAACTTGCCGAAATCGACGCCGGCTCGTGGTTCAACCGCGAGCGGCCTAACGCTTACCACCCCGCTTACGCAGGCGAACGTATCCCAACCCTCGAATCAACTCTCCGCCACCTGAACGATTACCCCGGCGAGCTATACATCGAGATCAAAAACCAAGACGAAGCAACACTTTTGAAACGCGCTGAGATTGTCGCCAAACTCGCCGCGACGTCCCCGCTCGCTCCGCGTGTGACCGTGAAAAGCTTCAGCTTGCCGATGATGAGTCATCTTGCCAAGCAGTTTCCATCCCTCCGCACTGCGGCTCTCTTCCAGCCAAGCTGGCGCCGTTTCCTACACAGCCACCGAGAACTCATCAGCCTGGCCGCCCACGCCGGCGTAAAGGAAGTTTCCGTACACTATTCCCTGGCCGTCCATTCACTTCTGGACGAAGCGCAAAAGCAAAACATTTCCGTCGTCATCTGGACCGTCGACAGCTCCCGCTGGCTAAAAATAGCCGCGAGTGCTGGCATCCGCGGCATTATCACTAACCATCCCGCAAAGCTTCTCAAAGCCCGCGATGCAACGCACTAAGTCTTCGGCATCACAAAAGTGTTGTCCGTTAGAACGATGTTGTGCTTCACCTCATTCACCGTCAGCCTGATCTCAAACTGCGGCGTGACCGTCCTGATAAGGAAAGGCACCGATATACCGTCCACCTTTCTAGCATCTTCGTAATACGTCGTCATCGCACTCTGACCCTCCGGCGACAGGATCGTCGAGTCGCTCCTTATCAAAAGCCCCGTTGCCTGATCAAAATACGCCGTCTCCGGCGGCAAGCCTGTTTTCGTCATAACGATCACAGCCGCCGTCCGTTCACCCACCTTCTCTGTTCCCTTCAGCTCGATCTTGTCATAGAGCTTGTTCAGGTCTAGCTCCCGCCGAAAGTAGTTAATGAGTCTATATTGCTCCAGCTCCTTGCCCGCCCGTTCGCGGCTGCCTTGTATCGGGTTTATCGCCCACGCATTGGTTCCGTCGCTCCCCTCCAACATCTCTCCGATCCCGGCAAGGTTCAGTTTGGTGACCGAGCGCGTCTCCGGCGCTGCGACCGTCTCAAACGTTCCTGTCATTCCCATCGGCACGATCTCGACCGTCCCTTTCGTCGAGCGCGAGTTCACCGCCTCCAACGCCTTCCGCCCGCCGATCGCCTCAATATACCGGTCAATGACCTGCTGGGCAGTCTTCTCTCCTGCGGGCGGCCGCGCCGCATCCGCAGCCTGTCCAAATCCATTCACACCAAACAGCGACACAAATATCAAATATAAAAACGACTTCAATTTCATTTATTAACCTTCCCTTTTTCTAAGATAACCTTCACAGCGGCCGCCAGCTGGGCATCTCCGCCGCTTAACAAAGCCTTCCGCGTCTGCCGTACTTCTACATCGGGATGAACCCCGCGGCCCTCGATCAAAACCTCTCGCGGCGACCTATAATCCGAAACAGCATACTGAAATATAGCCCCCGTCGGCAGCGTATCAAACACCGACGGCAGCACCGCTCCCGCCGACGACGTCCCTAACACCGTCGCACGCCCGATCTCC
>JACDAK010000334.1 GCA_013695495.1 Blastocatellia bacterium
GATTCTGACACCCCACGAAAGATGTTTCCGCCGCCGACAACGATCGCCACCTCGATGCCAAGGTCGTGAACCGCTTTGATCTCACGGCCTACCGATTCAGCGACCTTAGTGTCGATGCCGTAGCTCTCGCCGCCCATCAGGGCTTCGCCGGAAAGCTTAAGAAGGATCCGTTTGAACCTTGGCTGCTGCATCGCGTCCCCTTAAAAAACGAAGTGCCGGTCTGCGGTCCCGGCACCCTACTATCCTACCATCGAAGCGACTTCGGCTGCGAAATCATCCGCTTTCTTCTCGATTCCTTCGCCCATCTTATAACGGGTGAAGCGGCGGACCGTGATGTTTTCCTTGATCGAGCCGATCTTTTCCGCAACGAGTTCACCGACGGTCTTGCTCGGGTCCTTAACGAAGGGCTGATCGAGCAGCACATTCTCTTCGTAGTACTTATTCAGCCGCCCTTCGATGATCTTACCTAAAACCTCATCGGGCTTGCCAGAGTTCTTCGGATCGTTCTTGAGTTGATCCATCAGGATCTCGCGCTCTTTGTCGAGAATGTCGCTCGGAACCTCTTCACGCTTCAAATACCTCGGATCGGCAGCAGCTACGTGCATCGCAACGTCGCGTACTAGCTGCTGAAATTCCTCGCCGCGCGAAACGAAATCGCTTTCGCAATTGATCTCAACCATAACGCCGACCTTGCCGCCCATATGGATGTATGATCCGACAGCGCCTTCCGCCGTTACGCGTCCGGCCTTTTTGCCTGCCGTGGCCATACCCTTTTTGCGAAGGATCTCGACCGCTGCCGCTTCGTCGCCGCCGGCCTCGACCAGAGCGTTTTTGCAGTCGATCATACCTGCGCCTGTCTTCTCACGCAGCGATTTTACTGCGCTTGCTGTAACTTCTGACATAACTTACCTCTTATTCTAAAATGCCTGATGAAAACTGCTTATAAAAAAGCGTAGCCAATTCGCCTAAAGGGGAAAAGAGCCACGCTTTCAAAAATAAATGTCTGCTTAACTCGCGGCTGCTTCGTTGCTTTCCTGCGCTGCTGCCTCGGAGGCCTCTTCTGCCGGTGCCGCTTCGAGAGTGTCGCCCGCGGGAGCTTCTAAATCTTGTGACTCTGCCTTAGATGCATCCTCGATTTCAGCCGGTTCGTCCGGGGCTATGTCGCCCTCTTCATCTGGATCTGCGATTCCTGTCTTTGCCAGAGCGGCTGCGATGTCGATTTGGTCATCGGTGGCCGCCGGCTCGTCGTCAGCTTCGGCTTTAACGGAAGCGACACCGCCTTCGGTCGCGATTTGCTGGCCTTCGAGGATCGCGTCGGCGATTCGCGAAGCGAATAGACGGATCGCACGAAGAGCGTCGTCGTTCCCGGGGATCACATGGTCGATGCCCTCGGGCGAGCAGTTCGTGTCTACGACAGCTACGATCGGAATGCCGAGTCGGTTGGCTTCCTTCACGGCGATATCTTCTTTCCGGACATCGATTATGAACATCATGTCTGGTTTGCCGCCCATTTCTTTGATCCCGGCAAGGTTTTTCATCAAGCTTTCGTGAAGTCGATCGAGCTTGAGGCGTTCCTTTTTTGTGAGCATTTCGAAACGGCCGTCTTCGCGCATCGTTTCGATATCTTTTAGTTTCTGGATCGACTTCTGGACGGTTTGATAGTTCGTTAGAAGGCCACCGAGCCAACGGTTGTTGACGTAGTACTGCCCGCAGCGTTCGGCCTCTTCTTTGATAGCGTCTTGAGCCTGGCGTTTCGTGCCGACAAAGAGGATCTTCTGGTTGGGGCGTTCCGTGAGCGATTCCTGCACGTAGCTGAGAGCATCGCGGAAAAGCTTCTGTGTTTTTTGAAGGTCAATGATGTAAATTCCGTTGCGTTCGCCAAAGATGTATTCTTTCATCTTCGGGTTCCAGCGACGGACCTGGTGACCAAAGTGAACTCCTGCTTCGAGAAGTTCTTTCATGGTAACTGTAGCCAAAACTTTATATCTCCTGACTTATTGGTTCATGTACTCGCCGGAAACTTTTGATAAACCAAGGTATTCCGGCAATGGATTTGTTGTTCAGGCCGCCTGAAGGCGTACCATGAACAGTAATTATCTCTTCGAGAACTGGAACCGCTTACGAGCGCCCTTCTGACCGTATTTCTTACGTTCTTTCTGACGCGGGTCGCGGGTGACGAAACCTGCTTTCTTTAGCGCAGGCCGAAGGTCGGCGTTGAATTCCATCAGCGCACGAGTTATGCCGTGGCGAACCGCTCCGGCTTGGCCGGCTGTGCCGCCGCCGTCGACATTTACCAGAATGTCGAATTTCCCGATGGTGTCCGTCAAGCTAAGTGGCTGGCGGATAATCATTTGAAGCGCTTCGTTGGGGAAATAGCTGTCGAACTTTCGGCGGTTCACGATGATGTCGCCGTTGCCGGGCCGCAGGTAAACGCGGGCGGTGGATGTTTTTCTTCGGCCTGTACCGTAATATTGAATATCTGCCATAACAGTAATAAAGTTGTCGAACTTCGAACTAGATCTCAATTGCCTCGGGGTTTTGTGCAGAGTGACGGTGGTCCGCATCTGCGTAAACCTTTAACTTTTTGTACATTGCGCGGCCCAGTTTCGTCTTCGGCAGCATACCCTTTACGGCGAGTTCGATGACCTTTTCAGGTTTCTTTTCGAACATTTCCTTCACGGTAGTTTCGCGAAGTCCGCCGGGATAAAGGGTGTGGCGGCGATAGAGTTTCTGGTCGTTCTTTGAACCGCTAAACTTTGCATGACGGGCGTTTATCACGACAACGTGGTCGCCCATGTCGAGGAAAGGGGTCCACGCAGGATTGTTCTTGCCCGAGATCATACGAGCGATCTCTGTCGCTAAGCGGCCGACGGTTTTGCCTTGTGCATCAACAACGAACCATTTACGGTTGTCGGCCAATCCTTTTCCACTCGGAAAGTAAGTACTCATAATTGCCTACACTGATAGGTATTTTCGCAAAAAAGCGAACTCACAGAGTATCGAAACGGGGCCCGAAGGTCAAGTGCTGACGTGCCCAATGTAGCTAGCACATTATATGTCCTGTTTAAGTAGCAAGTGAGATGTCCGCTTTAGGGGCAAAGACTAGAAGATTGAAAGATTTTGGGGATGAGTTGGCGGTGGTGGAAGAGGTGTTGCGGCTGTACCGCGATGAGTATTTCGATTTCACGTGGTGCATTTCCACGAGAAGCTTGTAGAGAAGCACGCTATGACGGTGAGTTATACGTGGGTCAAGAAGCTATTGCAGGGATCGGGGTTGGTGGCCAAAGACCGGCCGCGAAAGAAGCACCGAAG
>JACDAK010000342.1 GCA_013695495.1 Blastocatellia bacterium
GTTTCGGAGCTTGTGGCTGTGGTTTGCGCTCGGGCGTCGCTGTCTTTAGCGGCACGGCGGACGAGGCGGAGGTTTCATCGACGGCATTCACTTCCGAGCTGTTGTTATTTTCAACGGGCGGAGTAAATGCCTGCTGGACGGGTGCCGCCTCCGTCGGGGCGGGAGCATCGGCAGTTGGGGCCGCTGTCTGTGCAGGCGGGGTTGACGACCCTGCGATCATGAACCAGATGCCGACGACAACCACCACGAGGACAGCACAGATCCCACCGATCATCGCTACCGGCAGTCCGCTCGAGCGTGACATCTCAGGGTAAAGATCGACGTTATCATCGGTGTCGACAGTGTGCGGAGCCTCAACAGCACTTTCCGCGGGCCTCGGTTCGAACGAAGCCGATGCTTCAATAACATCGTTAAATTCTGCAGCGGCCGCTTGGAGGTCCGCCGACGGCATTTCTTCAACGACAGGCTCTTGTGCCGGCTCGGTCGTGCGACCGTTATCACTCGGAGCGTTCTTGAATTTGGTGAACGACTGATCTCCGGACAGCACCTTTGTTCGAGTCTTCTCAAGCGAGGGCGAAGAAGGCGTTTCGTGCAGCTCAAGAAGGTCGTCAAGAGCTTCAACATGTGTGGCCGGGGCTGCGAGTCGGGCTGTTTCGGCCTCTTTTTCGCGAAGGAGTCGTTCGATCTCTGCGGCACGCTTTTCGGCGGCAGCACGCTGTTCTTCGGCCTCCCTTAGCTTTTGCCCAAGCAGTTCAGCTTCGCGCTGTTTCTCGGCGTTTTCTTCGACAACTCGCTGGGTTCGTTCCGATTTGATAACCGCAGCTCTCTTAAGATCTGAGGCTGCCTCCGCCTGTTCAAGCAATTCCTGAGCTTGATGTTCCTGTATCTTGACCAAAGCGGTTCTCAGAACCTGCCTCATGATCGCGGCTGAGTCAAACCGCATTTCGCGTCGAATCTCCATCGCTTTCATAACGACGTCCGAGATCTCGAGCGGAACTTCCGGGTTTAACTTGTCTGGGGCCTTGAGCGGGTCCGGATTGCCGTCAAGCAACTCGATGGAACGTTCGAGCGCGTCGACCGGATTCTGCCCGGTTACCAAACGGTAGATTGTGGCGCCGACGCCGTAAATATCGGTTCGAGCATCCGCGGGCTCTTTTAGGATCCTTTCGGAGCGGTCGTCATAACTGTTCGCGATCACTTTCTGTGATGCGGGATCGAGCCCGTCCCAAAGCTGCTCGAGCGGAAGGAAGTTGAGATCTGCGTCGCTGCCGGAGTTATCAGCATATGAGCCCGATTCATCTACCAAGCCGACGGACAAGACCTTGACCCGGCCCGCGTCGTCGATCTTTATGTTTCGGGGACTGACGCTCTTGTGAAACACGGGCGGAAACTGGTTGTGCAGATAGTTCAGCCCGTCTAGTATCTGATCGGCCCAGGTGATGACTTTGCCAAGCTCGACCGGTTTTGCGTCCGCCGCGAGCGTCGCGAGGTCGCTCCCTACGGTTGATTCGAGAACCAGGTACTGGCGGTCGGTCTCGGTAAAATGGTCCTCGACCTTGATCAGCGTTTCGTGTCGCATCGACGAAAGTGCTTTCGCGTGTTCGTCGAAAGCGGATCTTAGGGACGCTATCTGAGCGGCCGTCATTACCTTATTCGTCTTGAGGACGACTTCCTTTATAATTACCTTCGTATCGCGCACTGTGTCGTAGGCATCGAACAATGAACCACCATTGTGGTCGACCGGGTGGTTGATGCGATATCTTCCGTTATGTAAGAGTTCATTAGTAGCGGGCATATTTGTAGGGGTTGTCGAGAGTGACGGTCGGGAGCCACATACATTATAAACAGAACTAGGTTAAAAATGGAAGAGAAATGTTAAAAAAGTTTATGCATTAATTCTTTTAGGCGAAAATGGAATATGGCTGATCAGGACGGCACACCAGACATTACACCCGAGCGGATCTATCTGAACCGGCGTAACTTTTTGCGAACCGGGCTGCTCGCGGGCACCGCTGCGACGACGGCTCTGGTCTACCGGTCGTTTCGACCCGGATCTGTGACAGCCCCTGCGTCGGAACCGGCGCGTATTCTCACGGACCCGGCAACAGGCGACCCAGCGACGAGTTTCGAAGAGATCGCGAACTATAACAATTTCTACGAATTCTCTACAAACAAGACCGATGTAGCAGCGAAGGCACAGGCTCTGCGTACGCGACCGTGGGCCGTCGAAATCGGGGGCATGGTCGCTGCCCCTCAGACCTTGACCATCGAAGAGATTCTTGACTGGCCTCAAGAAGAACGTGTTTACCGGTTTCGCTGCGTCGAAGGCTGGTCGATGGTCATCCCCTGGACGGGGTTCCAGCTCAGCGAACTTCTGGCAAGGGTGCAGCCGCTGGAGAAGGCGAGATATGTGGCATTCGAAACAGCGTACGATCCTGCGACGATGCAGTCTGAGCTCTCCGCCGGTATAGCATTCCCGTACGTCGAGGGCTTGCGGCTGGATGAGGCGATGCACCCCTTGACGATCCTCGCGACCGGCCTTTACGGCAAGCCAATGCCGAATCAGAACGGTGCACCGCTGAGGCTGGTGGTACCCTGGAAATATGGGTTCAAGAGCATTAAATCGATTGTTAGGATCTACCTGACGGACACGGAACCGCCGGCCACCTGGAGCATCACCAGTCCGCGCGAGTATGGCTTCTATTCAAATGTGAATCCGAGCGTCGACCATCCGCGCTGGTCTCAGAAGACTGAGCGGCGAATAGGCGAATACAGAATGCGCGAGACGTTGATGTTCAACGGATACGGTGATGAGGTTGCGAGTCTCTATGAGGGAATGGACCTCACCAAGTTCTATTGACGTCTATCGCGCCAGAGGCGTGAAGGGCCAGACTATCGGGATCAACACCATCGCTACGATAAATATCAGCAAATTGAGCAATGCGCCCGTGCGTGCAAAATCGCTGAACTTATAGTTTCCGACGCCATAGACAAGGACGTTCGCCTGATGGCCGATGGGAGTAAGGAAAGTGGTTGAGGCAGCTATAGCGATGCCGAGCAGGAACGGATATGGTTCATAACCTGCACCGACAGCAACCGCGATACCGATAGGTGAAAGCAGCACGGCGGCTGCGGCATTCGACATCACTTCGGTGATCAGTGTAGTAAAAAGTATCAGCGTTCCGAGAAGAACATACGGACCGTAGTCGCCGGTCGCCGCAATAATATTGTCTGCAAGCCATTTGGCGGTGCCGGTATGGTTCTGATCCATTGCAATGCCGAGGGGCATCATAAATGCGATCAGAAAGATCACGCGCCACTCGACCTCCTGATACATATCCTGCGGACGCACGCATCCCGAACCCACCATCAGAAGCACGCCGATCCACGCCGCAAACGAAATGTGCATATATCCTGTTGCAGCCGTGAGGATAGTTATGGCCATGATGCCGACCGCGATGGGAGCTTTGCTCGAACGCCGCGTAGATGCACTTAGACGGTTAACGACCAGAAAATCGTGGCTCCGTGCCAAGTCGTCGAGGGTATCGGGCGTACCTTGAACGAGCAATACGTCGCCCGTCTCGAGCGGCACTGAAATAAAGCGCTCCTGCAGTGTCTGGCCACGCCGGCGAAGGGCAAGCACCAGCACATTGTATCGCCGGCGCACGAATCCCTGATCGATCGACTGCCCGAGGATGCTGGCGACCGGAGCGATCGCTACCTCGGCGAGCTGAGTGCTCTCGTCCGTAAGGGTCTGGTCATTGAACTTCCGATCCGCATAGATTTTTACGGGGCTCGTTTCTTTGTCACGCAAGAGCTGAGCGACGTCGCCTTCGACGATCAATCGGTCTTCAGGCTCAATTATCACGTTGGGTGTGACCGGAACGTTCACGGCCGTGCCGTTCCCTCGGCGGGTGATGCGCAGTACAGTAAGTCCGAATTCAGACCGAAGCCCCGATGAGCGTATCGATTTGCCGACTAGAACCGACCCTTCCGGCACCACAACTTCCGTAAGATAGTCCTCGAGCTGATATTCGCGGGTCAGGTTGTTTGCAACCTTGCGCTCCGCTATTAGATGTCGCCCCACGAAGGTCATATACAGCGCCCCGACCACCATCACGGCGAGCCCCGTCGGGGCAAAGTCGAACATCCGAAAAGGACGAAATCCATGACTCTCAAGCGACATCGAAACCAGCAAATTCGGCGGCGTACCGATCAGGGTCGTTAGTCCGCCGAGCAAAGAACCGAAAGAGAGTGGTATCAAAAGTTTCGTCACGGGGTAATTGGACCGTTTCGAGACGACGAACAGGGCGGGGAGCAGAACGGCTACGGCACCGATGTTGTTCATTACGGACGACATCAGGCCGACCGATATCATGACCGCGAAGGTTAAAAGGATCGGATTATTGCCGCCGAGCCGTAGTATCCATGTCGCGAATGAATCCGCTACTCCGGTTCGTACGAGCCCATAGCTCAGTATGAACATCGCGATCACGGTTACGACTGCGGGGTTGCTGAACCCCGAAAAGCCTTCTTCGACAGTTACGGTGCCCGTAAGCAGGAGAGCTAAAGTCACGCCGAGCGCCACTATATCCGGGCGCACTATCTCCGACGCGAATAGAGCCAGCGATACCACGAGAAGAGCTATAATCAGATAGTGTTCCATATATCGCGGCAGACTTGTGAGCTGAACGGTAACTTAATATAGCAAATTGTGGGTGCAACTCTACAGCGATATTTCACCTACTCGAGAATGAACAGAATTCAGTATATGAAGGTGGTTGTAGCGGTAAATGCAACGCTGCCGTTGGGGTTACTGCTGATGGACCTTCAGGCCGGCCGGCTGGGGGTGAACCCGGTGGAATACTTTCTTCGCGCTACGGGGGTGGTCGCTTTGATCATCCTACTCGCGACGCTCGCGGTTTCGCCGCTTCGAAAACTCACAGGCTTTAATGAGCTGATCCGTATTCGCCGTATGTTAGGCCTGTTCGCCTTCCTTTATGCGAGCATTCACCTTGCGACGTATAGTGTGCTCGAGATGGGACTCGATCTCGGAGATATCATCACCGATATCGGGAATCGGCCTTTCATTGCAGTTGGGATGGCGGCTTTTCTGGGATTGGTCGCGCTTGCGATCACTTCAACGAATGCGATGATCAAGCGGCTTGGGGGCAAAAACTGGGCGCGGCTTCATATGCTGATCTATCCAATCGCGGTTCTCGGCGTGATCCATTTCTGGATGATCGTAAAGTCCGACATTTTCTACCCCGCATTGTTTGCAGCGGCGGCCGCAGTTTTGCTGGGTTATCGTGTAGTTTCGAAAGTTCGAAAGCGACAAATTATCAAGCCTGATTCAACCCGCGCGAATTAAACCGGACGCGATAGTCCGAACCCGACATTTCTATCACACGGCACATTTCATATAGACGCGAGCGAAGACGGACGCCGATACGATCTTCCAGCGTTTCTTCGTTTCCTTGGCGCTGATCGAAGTAATTGGTGGTAAATATGGTGTGTTTGCGATCGTTGTAGCGGGTGTTGACGATATGCGCCATCGTATCCTTGACCCAATCGGTCGGCTTCGAAGCGCCAAGTTCGTCTAGAACGAGCACCTGCGTGGTTAGCACGGGCGAAAGAATGCTGAGCTCCGACGTCTTGGTGTTCGGGTTATAGGAATCCTGAATCTCCTTGAGCAGCGAACTAAATTCGTAGAACACGCACTGGAAGCCGCGTTCGGTCAACCCCTTCAAGATCGAAACTGCGAGATGCGTCTTTCCCACGCCGCAAGGGCCGATAAAGAGCAGGCCCTGATCTATCGCAGGAAACTCCTTGATGAACCGCATGGTGTCAAGCAGTGCTAGTTTCTGCGATTCGTGCTTCGGGTCGGCCTTGAAGCTGTTCAGATGACAACCGTTATATCGAGCAGGAACTCGAACTTTTTCGAAAGGATTGTCCTGCAGTTCGCTACTGCGGCATTCGCAAAGCCGAGCACCTTTTCCTGCGATTATCTCCATGCCCGAACCAAAACAGATCTCGCAGACGCCGGAATCGTCGAGCGGCGCAGAAGATTGGCCGGAATTTAGGACGTCGTTATCTCGAACTTAAGAGAACTTCATTTCGGCAGTGGGTCGAGGCATAGAGGACCAAACTTTCGGAGAAGAGCCGGCACCGTGGTCGCCGGAAACTAAGAATTATAGCACCCGAATTCGCTACGAGCGAATAGGCGCTCGATTCGCCGGATATGATATATTGAGACTTGCCGGCCGAGTGATTTTTCCGATATGGGTTTCCTTCGTAATTTATTGATAAAGTTGAACTTGGTGGACCACACCGCCGAACGAACGCCGATCAGTGTCTTCCTCCTTGACGACGATCGACGTAGGCATCGGTGGTTCGAAAAGCGTTTTTCAGGTGACAATCTCGCAATTGCCGAAAACGTTGCGGAGGCGAAAGAACTGCTGGAGCAGGGAACTTACGATGCACTGTTCTTAGATCACGACCTTTTGCCGCATCATTACCAGTCGAATGATCACGACGACTACGCGAACACTGGCTTCGCGATCGCCGAGTGGCTGACATTGCGGCAAGAACTCCAGCGTGCGGCAACCATAATCGTGCACACGCGAAACGCCGACGCGGCTATCCCAATGGTCCAAAAATTAAGAGAAACGGGAAGGAGCGTTGAATATTGTGCCTTCCCGATGCTCGACCTTAAGATTAAAAATTACTGGAAACGGTAACCGCTCATTTCGCTTCAACTTTCAATCTGTTCATTTCACTTTCCAGAGCTTCAATGCGCCGTCGCATTGCTGCCTTGGCATCATCTGAGGTCTACTTCTCCAACATATTCGCAAAGGAGCAACCTGCGCGGCGTGAAGCGCAAGCTCTTTCGCGACCTTGATGTCCGGTTCAACGCCGGTTCCTTCCCAACCAGTTTTCGTTATTGGGCTGATCGCCCGGCCCGTTGGGATGAACACATTGAAGTGTGTATGAA